>JAIVHN010000161.1:0-1147 GCA_020201015.1 Spirochaeta sp.
AAACATGCCGATTGAGGACGAGGTTGCCGACTGCCTTCTCAGCAACTGTGTGTTGAATCTTGTTCCTAACAAAGCGGCTGCCTTCCGCGAGAGCTTTCGGGTACTCAAGCCCGGTGGACGTTTCGCGGTCTCCGACATCGTCATAGAGGGTGATCTTCCGCCTCAACTACGGCACTCGGCCGAGATGTATGTAGGTTGTGTCGCCGGAGCTATGCAACGTGAGGCGTACTTGTCGGTGATCCGTGCCGCAGGTTTTGTTGATATCCGGGTTGCGGCCGAGAAAACTATACATCTGCCCGACTCTGTTCTGAGTTCCGCGCTGGCACCAGACGAAATTAGCAACTTCCGCAGTTCGGGCGCCCAAATTGTGAGTGTGACGGTCAATGCCGCACGGCCGGGACTCCCGGGAGCCACCTGAACCAAGTGCTGCCTTGCTGCGACAGGCCCGTCGCGAGTAAACTACCAAGATGGAAACTATCTATTTTTGCGACATGCAGACAGAGTATGGAAACTCACTTGAGAAGAAGTTCCGCAAGCTCTTAGCGGCGAGCGGTTATTTTGACGAAATCACTAAAGGGCAGATTGTAGCGCTTAAGGTACATGTAGGCGAGCGGGAGAACCTTGGGTACATAAACCCTAACTTTGCACGTGTAATAGTTGAGGAGCTCAAGGCCCGTGGTGCGCGGCCCTATCTCACCGACACCAACACCCTTTACTCCGGCGGGCGCCATAACGGTGTAGACCATAGCATTACCGCAGAGCAACACGGCTTTGGATACGCTGCAGTCGGGGCACCGTTCGTGCCAGCCGACGGCGTGCGAGGCCTTGCCTACCGCGAGGTCGATGTTCAAGGCAAGCACTTCCAGAAAACCAAGCTTGCAAACGGTGTGCTTGAGGCCGAGAAGATCATCTTTCTCACGCACTTCAAAGGACACATGGAAGCGGGCTTCGGTGGGAGTCTAAAAAATCTCTCTATGGGCTGTGCCTCAATTGCAGGCAAAATGGAGCAACATGCTGCAGCTAAGCCGGGTGTGAAGGTTGAAGCCTGTGTCGGCTGCCGACAGTGTTACCGCGTTTGCCCGGTGGAAGCCATTTCTATGGTAGAGGGCAAGGCGGTCATAGACTACGATGTCTGCATTGGCTGTGG
>JAIVHN010000161.1:1152-3238 GCA_020201015.1 Spirochaeta sp.
AACTTTGCTATGAACATAACTCCGGACTGCGACTGCTGGCCCGCCAACGACGTTCCGGTGGTAGAGGACATTGGAATACTCCTTGGTCGAAACCCTTTTGCCCTCGACCGTGCTACGCTGGACATGGTGGACGCGGCCAAGACCAGGGCCTCAAGCCGGTATCACGATAAAATTCGCGGTGAGCATGGTGTGTTTCACGAGGTATGGGACATACCGGTAATTGGCACCGTCTTTGACCACGCCCAGGAGTTGTTCGGCGTAGAGCTTGAGTACACGACACAGCAGCTGCGTTGACGGGCCACTAAAAGTGAGTTGACGCTCAACGAAAAGAGCTGTTTAGTCAGATCCTCCGCGTTTTGCTTGACATCATGGTTCGGCTGAATCATTATGCTTGTATATGCAATTTATAGGATCCGGTCTGCGACCGCTCTTCTCGGTAAGTACTCACATTTATCTTGAGGAACTGCATCGACCAAACCATTACTTTGTAGCCTTGGGCGTAGGTGTGCTGCTTACATCTATTTCGTTGCTGCAGTTTGGTGGTGCTGTGGTGTTTCCCTTTGTTGTTCCTTTTCTCGTCTCAAGCGTCAGTCGAACAGCCGTGCGGACCGCAAATCGGCACAAGGAAGTCTTGCTGCGCCTCCCAGCAGAGAGGGAGGATCCCGCCTTTGTTATCTGTGCAGACGGACGAATTGAGGCGGCGCTTGGAAAAACGGCAGCTCTATTCACGGAGCACGCCGTAACGGCCATTGACGACTTTCTGGTAGATGAGTCCGGCGGAAATGCTCTTGCCAAGATCCTTGAAGCTGCAGATTCTCCCAATACTGCCATGGCAACTGCGCACGAACTCTACTGCCCCAAGCTTGATCGCTGGTACGGCTTTCGTGTCCGTCGTGCCAGCGGAGAGCCGGAACTGCTAGTGTGGCTTAACGACGTGAGTGCCGAACGCCTGGTACGCGAACGGCGGGCAGCTGTACGCCAATTTCAAATAAACACACTTGAGGACGCCTCGGGAGTACATTTGCTGACAAACGGCGATGAGCGTCTGGCGCATCTCATTCTTGAGTCGGGCTACACCGCCGTTTTCTTTGCCCGTGAAACTACTCCCGGCCAACTGACGGCCGCAGGGTTTAGGCTTTGTCCTGAGGGAAGCCTTGTGCGCTCGGGAAGCGTTTCTATTAGCCAAGCATCTCACGCGCCCATATTTCGTTCTCGCGCGGCTGGCCATGCAGTCTCAGCAGACCGTCGCGCCTATGTAGACGGCAGCGAGTTTGACCGCGAGTACCCGGTAGCACCGGAGGTGCGCGAGTTTATTGACGAGCCGGTGCGGAATCTCGTTAATTACCATGCCGGTGCAACCTCTATTGTTGCCTTTAACAAAGCAGTATCTCCTACGCGTGCCGACCTTACCTTTTTAGAGGCCGCGGTCGATGCAGCGCACAGCCTCTTTGTTGCGCTTGATGTAGCTAAGGACCGCGATCTGCGCTTTATCCAGGCAATTCACGGACTCTGTGCAAGCGCTGAGTTTAGTGACGAAATCACCGGCTCACACATCTGGCGGGTAAATGCGTACGCCGAGATGCTGGCACAAGGTCTCTGTGTGGACGGAACTATGTGCCGGGATATTGGACAGGTGGCGGCCGCGCATGACATTGGCAAGGTGGCTATACCTGACCTTGTGCATGCGCCGCGAGCACTGAGTACTGAAGAATGGAGCCATATGCAGCTGCACACCGTGTACGGGGCTCAGATTCTTGACCGCATGATCACACTCAGTGACCGCACCGACGAGCGACTAGTGCTGGCACGCGATATCGCGCTTAATCACCACCAACGCTGGGATGGAAAGGGATATCCGGGGCTGCTTAATGCAGACGGTGCGTACGTCGGCCTGTCCGGCCGAACCCCGGAGCACTATGCAACCTTGCGGCCACCCGCAGGTGAGGAGATACCACTTGCTGCTCGGATTGTGAGCGTATGTGATATCTACGATGCGCTGCGCTCGGCACGGCCCTACAAGACTGCGTTTACCCATGCTGAGGCGGTGGCGCTTATCGAGCAGGACGACCGTACGGGTGCCAGCGGC
>JAIVHN010000320.1 GCA_020201015.1 Spirochaeta sp.
GTGTATGAGTATAGAGTTGGTCTTGAACTCTCGGAGTCATCATCCAATGTGGATTCAGCCTCAGTTACCTGGCTCTTACCGGCGACGGCTGACGACACCACTGGTGAGATCATGAACGGTGATGGTGAGCTAGAATGGGGTCCCCGGACCTTGGCGCCCGGTTCAGATCAGACGGCACGCACCAGTTCTTTTACCGGGACGACCGACCGAGATTGGAGCGATCTGGTACGTTTTGAGTTCGAGGTCGAGGTCAATCCCGTATTGGCTGCGGGTGAACATGTTGCTGCTCGGCTCCATTACACCGACATCCGCCGTGAAGCCCAGTACAGTTACTACATCGCCTGCATTGTCTTTACTCAAGCTCAACCAAGTGCCGCCGCACTTGAGCAAATCTGCGGCTCCCCAATTGAGGAGCCTATTGTGAATCTCTTGGTCAATGCCGGGCCACTAAGTGTGAACTACGCAGTGAACCTGCCGGTTCGTGACCGTTAACCAATAGCCTCCAGCACCTCAAGCGCGTGCTCCTCGGGTTTGACCTTGGGGAAGACGTGGCTTATGACGCCGTTCTCGTCAATGATGTAGGTGTAGCGCATGACGCCTTCGTAGGTCTTGCCGTACATCTGCTTCTCGCCCCAGGCGCCGTAGGCATTGACGGCCTGCTTCTCCGGGTCGGCCAGCAGGTGGAAGGGGAGCTCGTACTTCTCCTTGAACTTGGCGTGCGACTTCTCGCCGTCGGCGCTAATGCCCACCACCACCGCGCCCTTTGAGGTAAAGAGCTTGTAGTTATCGCGGAAGCCGCAGGCCTCCTTGGTGCACCCGGGAGTATCGTCCTTGGGATAAAAATACAGAATGACCTTCTGGCCCTTGAAAGATGAAAGCGATATCTGCTCCCCCGCCTCGTTCGGCAGGCTAAACTCAGGTGCCGTGTCTCCAACGCTCAACATATGCTGCTCCTTCATATATCGACCCATGTCGATGCTGTCTCATGTCGATCTACCCGCTCACGTCCCGGGTAACTCCGCCCATAAAGTAGCCACGCCGCCGCCCAAAGTAAAGCGCTACTGGAGGCTGCGGCCGCGCTGGCGCCGCTGGAGTGTGCGTAAACTGTTACGGGAGTGTGCTTCTCAGGTGTGGGAGTCCCAATCAGACTCAGCAACTGTGTCAATGACGTCACCGTGGAATTGAACGGACCCGCGTAATGCCGGATGCGGAGTGCGCTTTGGCACCTTATACCCTGAGGTATCGCTGTCCAACTGCAAAAAGATTACTTCGAAACGCGAATTTGCGGGTAACGAAGGAAGCCCCTTAATGTTGCCGCTGGGATCTGTCTCAGCGATAATTTTTTCTGCGTACATTCAGAACCTCCTCATCCGCTTCACAATTATACACCGGGTGACCGGGAGTTGGGAGTCCGCTTGCCTCCGGCGCCGGGGCAATCTCGGCGCTAAATGAAATCTACGAGGATTAACCGAACAGCCGAATAACCGTCATCATGGTTGCCAGAACCGTGAAACCAAGCGCCATAAGCGCTTGCATACCGTTGAAGCGCTTGTTCATGTCCTCAAAACGCTTGTCCATGCTGTGTGTCATGTCCTCAAAACGCTTGTCGACTGCCTCAAACCGTTTATCCATGCTCTTCTGCATGTCCTCAAAACGTTTGTCGACCGCTTCAAAGCGCTTGTCCATGTTGTGCGTCAGTTCTTCAAAACGCTTGTCCATGCTGTTTTGCATGGTCTCAATGCGGGAGTTTATGGCACGGATCTCAATGAGAAGAGTGCTAATCTCGGCCCCAAATTGCGTGCCCGACGCTGGTTCTGACTGCCCACGGCCAGCTTCACCCGTCTTGCCGAACTGCTCAGCCAGCCGAGACATGTAGCGGTGCAGTGAGTCACGGTTCTTCACCTCAACTGCCTCGGCAAGGTCGTTTTCCAGATCTTCTACCCATTCTTGTGCCATCATTGCTCTCCCTCCTAAAGTATACACTCTTTAAGCATGGCGCTCAAAGAAGTACTACATAGGAAACTGCTCTGTTGCTTCGTCACACGAGAAAAAAACTGTGAAATTATGTGTGGGGAAGGATATTC
>JAIVHN010000035.1 GCA_020201015.1 Spirochaeta sp.
GGCTTTTATCTGCCTTCCACTCGGTTGTGAAATCGCCGCGAAAATACTCCAAAGTTATAGCCCCGGCCTTAATCGCAATGTGTTCTGCAAAGGCGCGAAGTGCAGTTGCGCGGTCTTCAGGCAGATATGCTGACATAGAATTCCCTCCGGGTTGGGTGAGTTCGTTACGGGATAGCTGAAGCTTACCCGCGGCCGCTCATCTCACGGGCAGAGTCGCGGTCTTGATCTCGTTTCTTTATGGTGTCGCGCTTGTCATAGGTCTTTTTACCCTTGCAGACCCCTAACTCAAGCTTTACGTGTCCGTTTTTGAGATAGAACCGTAGTGGAACAAGAGTAAAGCCCTTTTCGTCAACCTTGCGCCTCAGACGTTTAATCTCTTCTTTATGCGCCAGCAGTTTCCGAGTGCGGTCCGGTTCGTGATTGTAGATATTTCCATGGGTGTATTCATTAATATGTAGTCCAACAAGCCACAGCTCGTCATTGCGGATCCTTGCGTAGGAATCCACAAACGAGAACTTGTGCCCCCGCATCGACTTGACCTCAGTTCCCTGCAGTGAAATGCCACACTCGAGGGTGTCGTCGACAGAATACTCGTAGAATGCCCGTCTATTACGTGCAAGAACCTTGACTCCCTCCATCAGCTTTGCTCCCCGGGCACTACGACGAGCCGAAAACCTAAAAAGGGACTGCACCAGGCAGGGTGCTGCGCACCACGCGTAGAGGGTTCGATTTCGTTTGAACTGTTGACCCAGGCGCCACCGCGAACCACACGTTCTATACCTGCAGATTCGCCAGCATCACCCATGAGATAGGACGCAGGAGCAAAGTAGTCAAGTTGCCACTCCCAGACATTGCCTTGCATATGATAGAGACCGAGATTACCTTGTTCGCCTTGCGCCGCAGGTCGTGGTCCGGCGTTTTGTCGTTCGCGGAAGTTACCTGGAAAGAGGTCTGAGCCGTCCAGAAGAGTGGCCCACTCGAACTCAGCCTCTCGCGGCAGCCGAACCTGCGAGTCCGGATAATCATTGGATACCCGACCATGAAACCACGCCGCATACGCCTCGGCTGCATAGTGGGAAACAAAAGTTACCGGCAAAGCCGGATTCATATCGTCAAACCAATCCTGCAAATAGTCCTGTGTAACATAGCCAGCATCAATCAGCTCCTCCGTGTTGTCTGGCCGCCACCTAGGGTTCTCGGCAAGAAAATCGGAATACTCAGACCGCGTAACCGCGTGCTCCATGATTTCAAAACTCGCAACCTCTTTGCTCCACGGTAGTTCCAAATTTGACGGTTCACGCCCCTGCCGTGATTGCCCTAACGCCACACGACCAGCGGGGACTTGCACGAACGGTGTACCAAGACGTGTCCGGCGCTCATTCAGCAGCTCGGTAGGAAGCTCCTCGTAGCTTAGCGCAACCAGAGCGGTGGACTTTTGTTCAACAAAGCTACGAAACCCACGGTCGGCGTTGAGTCTCTCAGCCTCTGTGCCGGGGAGGGCCTCGCTCAGGAGTACCGGAAGCGCTTCTGCAATGTTATGAAGATGTGCAAAAAACTGTACAGTTGCAATCATGCCACCGGGACCAACTGCAGCTCCGGCCGTATGCAACAAAGCGGCCGCTCGAACGTAGTCCCGCAATAAAGACGAGTCGACTGTATGTGCAGCGCTTTGCATGAGCAGTTCCCGGCCGGTATTAATACGTTCGCTCGTTACCGGGACCGGCGCGGCTGTCATGAGTACATCCATTCCTTGGGAAAGCACCGGAGGAAATCTATGGTGTGTACTCGATTTTCCGACTGCAGCCCAGCCCGCGTAGTCACGCACGGCCGAACTGAGCACCGCGCTGAGCTGTGCGTCTTCAAGCGGCAAATGGGAATAATGCACAAGCCGACGTGGAAAAAACAGGCTTCCAACAACACGACCCAAGACATCAATCTCGGCAGCCTGCGGGTCAATCCCCGGCAGACGATACTCTACCCGGTAGTTGCCCGCGGGTACGAACAGCTCAAGGGGAGTGCTGCCCTTACGAGTACCATTGAGGTAGATCTCGGCACCAACTGGATCGCTTGCAAAACTCACCCGACTTCCGTGGCGAAGCATTCCTGGAAGTACCAAAACAGCAAAGAGAAGCAGCATGGCCGCGCTCAGGTAAAGTACCGGTATGTACCGGTGAGGGCTAAAGCCAAAAACCGTTCCGAGTTTGACTGTGTCCTTTACTGTCTCTTCGTCCGGCTGTTTGGCGGAGCGTGTTTTTTTGCGGGAATCCATTGGAGCGATTATAGGTTCCGCGGAGTCTGCTTGTCAATTCAACTCCGCTATGCTAATGTCGAGCGCGATGAAAGCATCCGGAACAGCGGCCGATCGTCTCGTTACCTTTACCGAGCGTGTGCTAACTCGCCGGCGACGCCGCCGACGCCGTATTGAAGAGAAACAACGAAAGAAGAATGTCATCGTGGACTGGCTGGAAGCGTTCCTCTGGGCGGCCATTGTAGTACTTCTTATAAATCAGTATTTACTTCAGGCGTATCAAATTCCCACCGGCTCGATGATAGACACACTTCTTGAACAGGACCGCGTTTTTGTCAACAAGGTGATTTATGGACCGGAATTAATTCCGGGTATGCTCAAGATATCCAGCCCGGTACAACCCGAACGGAACGAAGTTATTATCTTTGAGAATCCCGCGTACATTAGCCGTGGACCCGGCTTTGAGGTCCTACAGCGTCTACTCTACATGGTTACGCTTTCTCTGGTGGACATTAATCGGGACGAGCTTGGCCGTCCGCGGGCCCAGTTTCTGATCAAACGCGCCGTTGGCGTAGCGGGCGACCGTTTTCGTAATCGGGAGGGTGTTGTCGAAATACTGCCCCAAGGCGCGTCGGAGTGGATGAGTGAGGTATCGTTCCAGGAAAAAACAAAAATTAGCTATCCGGTTAATCGCATGCTCGAACCAAATGACTACGACATCTTGCGAGCAGGTGCCCGCGCGGCTGGACTGCAAGATGTAGGCGTTCCGCTCAGTCAGGAACAAGAAGCGGCGCTTCGGGCGGCTTCACAAGTGCGATATCCGGATGGTGTGTACATCGATAGCATTCGTAGCGAAATGCGCTACATGGCACGCCCCTATGATTCTCGCTTGCGTACGCGCAGATTCTTCCACGAACAAGGGTGGTATGTGCCTGAAGGACGAATATTGCCGTTGGGAGACAACCGCGACAACTCACTTGACGGTCGTTCCTTTGGCAGCGTCAGCATGGAGCGAGTGCTTGGTAGGGGAATGATTAAGTACTGGCCGCCGAGCCGTATTGGGCCTATTCGATAAGCACCAAATAGATAAGCACCAAATAAAGGAAACGCTGAATGGCATTTTTTCGCCGATCAAGATCATACTCGCTGTACCGGCAGGACCGCTCCGGCAAGAGAGTGCGACGGCTTGCACGTTTAGCTATTCAGCTCTTCCTCGTGTATATCCTCGTTACCGGTCTCTTTGCCCGTTCATACCTTGTGGAGACGGCTGCCATGCAACCGACACTCCGGGAAGGCGAGCGTATTATTGCAACTCCTCTGAGTTATGGGACACGAGTTCCGGTTGTAGATATGCGTCTACCGGGTCTTGGCGAGCCGCAACGTGGGGACCTGGTTTTGGTTGAACCCCCATATTATCGCCCGCCGAACCTGCTGGTGAGGATCGCGGCTCCGGTCGTGAGTTTTATCTCAGGTCAGCGATATCAGTTAACGGAAGGCGCGGAAGTCGCGTGGCAGCGAGCACTGGTGCTCAAGCGTGTCGTGGGACTTCCTGGGGACACCATCCGTTTTACCGACTTCACAGCCTATATACGACCTGCTGGCTCTGCGGCCTACCTTCCCGAAGGTGCGGTAAACGGGGGGGCACGTTACGAAATTGCTATAGAGCGTTCGCCGAATGCTCATCGATCCGGCGATCCGTTTGGCGGCAACTATGAGGAACGCACCCTTGGTGAGAACGAGTACTTTGTAGCTGGCGATAACCGTAGCGCATCGCTTGATTCCCGCCATTGGGACGCCGTGCCGCGGGAGTCCTTACATTCTCGGGTCATTATGCGCTACTATCCATTCAGCCGATTGGGAAGGCCGTGAGGTCATTTGCCTTACGGTCGGACCGGATACCCAAGAGCTTTAACTTGACACGCCCTATACGGCGCGTGGTACCGTTTTTCGCGCCCTAGGGTAGCTTTTTCAAGGAGGGACGATGTCCGGCCACAGCAAGTGGGCGACTATTCGCCACAAAAAAGGAGCCGCAGACGCTAAACGCGGCAAAGTATTTACTAAACTCATTAAAGAAATCACGGTTGCCGCACGCCTCGGCGGTGGAGATCCTGAAACTAACCCACGTCTGCGAACCGCAGTCCTCAAGGCGCGCGCCGCCAATATGCCGAAGGAAAACATTGATCGCGGCATAAAGAAAGGCACAGGCGACCTCGAAGGCGTTGACTACGTTGAAATTGTCTACGAAGGTTACGGGCCCGGTGGAGTTGCCATTATGGTTGAGGCGCTTACCGACAACCGCAATCGCACTGCGGCGGATGTACGAAGTATTTTTTCAAAGGGCGGCGGCAATTTGGGAGAGTCCGGCTGCGTTTCCTATCTTTTCCAGCGCAAGGGGATTCTCGCCTACGATGCCTCGGAATATGACGAGGAACAGATCTTTGAGAAGGCCCTTGAAGCCGGAGCCGAAGACGTAGAGCTTTCCGGTGACGTATATGAGGTCACCTGTAGCCCAGATAGCTTTGAAACCGTAGTTAGCTTCATGGAAGAAGCGGGATTTACGCACGACAGCGCCGAGGTAGGCATGGTGCCGGATGCTACCGTTGCATTAGATCATGAAGGGACAGCAAAAGCACTCCGGATGATAGAAAACCTTGACGACCATGATGATGTACAAGAGGTCAGTTCCAATATAGACATACCCGACGACTTTGACCCGGATGCTTAAACCTGGGCTTGCCCTGTAATGAAGATCATTCTAGGTCTTGATCCCGGGCTTGCTTCCACCGGATACGGGGTCATTGCTGGCGAGCAAGGACGAATTCGTCACCTGGCACACGGCGTTATTCACACCGACAGTGGATTACAGCATGGTCGGCGACTCGCCATTATCCACGAGCAACTGGGTGAGTTGTGCAAGCGTTGGGTACCGACCGAGGCAGCAGTCGAAAAACTGTTTTTTGCACGAAATGCCGTGAGCGCTATTGCGGTTGCTGAAGCACGTGGGGTCACTTTGTGTGCATTAGAACAGCATGGCGTAACGTTGTTTGAATACCCGCCTCAAGTTATAAAACAGGCGGTGGTAGGTGAGGGGCGTGCCAATAAGCGGCAGGTACAGGAGCTCGTGCGCTTTCTTTTGACCCTATCCGAGATTCCAAAACCGGATCATGCCGCCGATGCACTGGCCGCCGCAATTTGCAGATATCACAGTTCACTCGGTGCTTGTGCAACCGATACTCGGCTTTAGGGAGGGGTAGGAATGCTAAACAGCTTGACCGGCTACATCACCGACTGCCTCCCCGGTGTGGTACGGGTTCAAACCGGTGGCGTAGAGTGGGAGCTTGAGGTTAGCCGCGCGACGGTGCAGCGGCTGCTTGGCCGCACGGACGAAGTTAGGGTGTTGGTATACCTGCAACATCGTGAGAATCTTATGCGCCTTTACGGGTTTGCCGAGGAAGATGAGCGGAATCTATTTCATGAGTTGACGAAAGTGGAAGGTATCGGCCCCAAACAAGCTTTGCGGGTGCTCTCCGGTGTAAGTCCGTCCCGCATGAGGGAGATCCTTGAGACTGAAGATCTAAACTCTCTCCTTGCTATTCCAGGCTTAGGGAAAAAAACCGCCTCAGCAGTGTTGCTGAAGCTCCGCGGTGTGCTTCGTTATGCCCCGGAGGCCGAAGCAGGCGTAGAGGCCGTTGCTGAAGATCTTGTCGCTGGCTTGGTGGAGATGGGTTACGACCGGAAACTTGTTGAGTCGGTACTTCGCGAAATATCCTCGGAACAAGATTTGCCAGCCGCAACCGGCGCAGAACAGGCCTCGCGTGAGGCCGAGATTTTTCGCCGTGCAATAGTGGCACTAGGCTGATAGGTGTAAAGAAAATGTCAGGTTTTGGACCCGGTCTTCCGGGCGATGAGGACAATATATTCCACGCACCGCTTGCCGAGAACGATACTTCGGAAGCCCGGCTACGCCCAACCGCATTAGCCGACTTTCAGGGCCAAACGGCACTCAAGCAGAATCTTAAAATATTTATCGATGCCGCGCGTGGTCGTGGTGACGCTCTTGATCACGTGTTTTTATCCGGCCCGCCAGGGCTTGGAAAAACAACACTTGCTGGAATCATGGCTCATGAACTTGGTGCCGAGTTTAAAGTCACGGCGGCCCCGGCGCTTGAAAAGCCCAAAGATCTTGCTGGCATATTGACAACGGTTAACGAAGGCACCGTATTTTTTATCGACGAGATCCACCGTCTCAAACCTGCCCTCGAAGAGATGCTCTACATAGCCATGGAAGATTTCGAGCTTGACTGGATTATCGGCCAAGGCCCTTCGGCACGGACAATCCGCATTCCAATACCTCGTTTTACTTTGGTTGGCGCAACAACGAAAGCGGGTCGAGTTTCAAGCCCGCTGTATACACGGTTTGGTATTACCGTCCGTCTGGATTTTTATAATGAAGAAGAGATAATGGATGTGTTACGTCGCTCTGCAGACATCCTCGAAATTCGCGCCGAAGAGCGGGCGCTGAAACTTATCGCGCGCTCGGCGCGCGGCACCCCTCGGGTAGCTAACCGTCTCTTGCGCCGAATGCGAGACTTTGCCGAGGTGCTGGGGGACGGACGGATACTGCCTGATTTGGTGAGCCAGGGTATGAATAGGCTCGAAATTGACGAGCTTGGGCTCGAAAGTCATGACCGGGAGATCCTCCGCACCATTGTAACCAAGTACGCTGGCGGTCCGGTGGGGGCCGAAACACTGGCAATCTCGGTAGGCGAACCAATTGATACCCTCGAAGACTTCTACGAGCCATACTTGATACAACGCGGTTTTCTACAGCGAACGCCGCGTGGTCGCACCGCGACTGATCTTGCCTACCGACACCTCGGACTACCGGTTCCCGAAGCACGTGACACTCAAAACGAATCCTACAGCACGACGAGTGAGAATGAAGACCAAAGATTTCTCTTTTGAGCTGCCCGAACGCCTCATTGCGCAGCATCCGACGCCGGAACGCAGCTCTGCACGTCTAATGAGGTTACCCCGTGAAATTGGAGAGCCAACTCACCACCGCATTCCCGACCTACCGGGCTTGCTGCCGCAGGATAGCCTGCTGGTGCTCAACACGAGTCGAGTACGCAAAGCACGGCTATTTGCTAAGAGGCCGGGTCGTGAGCGCAAAGTCGAGTGCCTGCTTTTGAGTTCCGATGAGAGCCGCTTACGATGGACGGCCATGCTGGGGCGGGCAGGGCGCTTGCGGCCCGGTGGCGAGCTGGAGTTCCCTGAGAATCTAATGGCGGTACTTATTGAGGTTGAAGAAGGTCAGGCGGTACTGGAGTTTGCGCGGCCGGTCACGGAAGACTACCTCGAGCTGCATGGGCATGTCCCACTGCCACCCTACATAAAACGCAGTGACGAGGCGGAAGATTCAAAGCGGTATCAAACTGTATTTGCCGAAAAAACCGGTTCCGCTGCGGCCCCCACCGCCGGACTCCACCTCGATACCCCGTTGCTGGAGCAGCTTCGCCGCCGCGGCATAGAAATCGCCCGGCTCACACTGCACGTTGGGCTCGGCACATTTTCTCCTGTTCGCAGTGAAGACCTGGAAAACCACATCATGCATAGCGAGTGGTACGAGGTGCCGCCCACATGTGCCGAGGCCGTCAGCCGAGCCGCCGCAGCGGGCCGCCCTATTGTCGCGGTTGGCACCACCGCACTCCGCAC
>JAIVHN010000321.1 GCA_020201015.1 Spirochaeta sp.
ATAGCAGATAAACTGAAACGCATTCTAGACCAACATGGGCCGGAGTCGGTCTTTTTTGCTCATCACCCGTCGCGACACGCATTTAACTACATCAAGCCTTTTTGTGATGCATTGGGCATAACGACCCTGCATACGCATCATGCAGCATGTAACCTAGGGCGTCTCATGGGCATGGACTATACGTGGGGAGCAAACCTCAGCGTGGACTGGACTAACAGCAAGTATATACTCTATATCGGCCGAAACATGGGTGGCTCTATCAACATAACCAGCCATGCTGGCATGTTCGGCAGGGCGGTTGAATCTGGTGCAAAGATTGTTTGTGTTGACCCCCGTCAGAGTGAGTCTGCAGCTCTCAATGACTGGGTGCCTATCCGTCCAGGTACCGACTTAGCGTTTTTGTTGGCTATCATGCAGGTGCTCGTGAGCGAGGATCTATACGACAAAGAGTTTGTGGCCGAACACACAATTGGCTTTGAGCGTTTGGCAGCAGTGCTTCCGCAATACACGCCGGAATGGGCCGAACCAATTACCGATATTCCGGCAGCTAAGGTCCGGGAAATCGCCCACGGGCTGGCAGATGCGGCTCCTGCTGCAGCAGTCGACACCACCATTAAGGGGGCGTTCGGGTGCAACTACGAGAATAGCACCGATACTGCGCGCGCTATGGCTTACGTAAACGCGTTGCTTGGCAACATAAATCAACCGGGTGGAATTGCAATTCGCAAAGGGGCAAAATTAGCAAAGCCCGACTTTCCGCAACCTGCTCCTGCCAAGGGGCCTCGAAACGATGGAGTCGGCACAGAGTTCCCGCTGGCCCTTAGCAATGGATTATTGCATGTCACTATGGAGAATGCCCGTAAGGGTCAGGTAAAAGCGGGGTTCTTTCATTGGCTTAATCCACTTCGTGGGTTTCCCGACTGGGATCATATGCTTGAAGGCATGCAAAGCATGGAGCTCCTTGTAGACTTTGAGACGCATATGTCCGAGACAGCTATGGAGTGTGACTACGTTCTGCCTGAATCAAACTATCTGGAACGCGACGAGGTCGTCGGTAACTGGGGTACACTCATTGCGGCCAGAGTCCAAGCTATCGAGAAGCTTCATCCGGAGACACGCGGCTTTGACGAGGCTATTAAAATGCTTGCACAGAAGCTCGGCATTGGTCAGTACTTTGAGTACACCATAGACGAGTGGAACGAGGCACGAATTGCCAACCAGGATTTCACCCTCGCCGAGCTCAAAGAACGTGGAGCCATGAACGAGCGGGTAGAGCAACCGAAGGGAATGCAGAAGCTCAATACGCCCTCAGGGAAGTTTGAGTTCTTTAGTCAGCGCTTTGAAGATGCCGGGTATAACGGAATTGCTGAGTGGTATCCACCGGCAACAGGGCTTGAGCTTAATTCAAATGAGTTCCGCATCGTTCACGGAAAGCAACCCTATCACACGCACACCTCGACAACACGCATACCTATGCTTGCGCAGGTAACAAAGGACTTGGACAGCGCTCGGGTGTGGATGAACGCCTCACGTGCAGCAGCACTCGGCATTGCCGATGGTGACACAGTGCGGTTCACCGCGCCCGATGGGCGTGGATCCGAGGCCCGAGTAAAAGTGACGGAGCGCATTCATCCGGATGTCTTGTTCACCGGTGGAGCGTATGGGACACGAACCCCGCACTTTGAGGCGACAAAAGACCTCGGCGGCTTAAGCCCGCATGACTTCATGCAGTACAGAGCGGAGAAGATCTCAGGCCATGTAATGATGAGCGAGATTATTGTTACGGCAGAAAAAGTGTAAGGCACATATGTGCACATCTGTGCATAGCAGCGAGAAAGGCCCGGCGCAGGAGCGTCGGGCCTTTCGATTGTTGACGGCTGTATGACCGGCATTCGTTAATGTGGCCAGCCGGTCTGCTTAGCCTCGTCTTGCTTCCAGGTACTCGACGGCTACAAGTATAGCTCAATCCCGATAGGAACTCCCAGCGCCGAAGAAAGAGTAACGGTGCCGATGTTTCCCGGCTCAATGATAGACGCAGATAGCGCGGGCCAGAAGTGGGCGAAGATCCCGGCTCCAACCAGGCCCCCTACTATGCCAAACGCGGCGTCCTTCTTACCCTCGCCAGCGGCAATGACGCCCGTCCCCGGGCAGTAACCTAGCAGGGCGAAACCGACGCCGAAGATGATTCCGCCCAAAAGCTGTGCCCAGATCCAGACCGGCTTCAGGCTAAGATCGATCATGTCCATGCCGAAGAGCACATGAACACCGATGCCAGCGACAATGATCGTTGTCAGCATAAATTTCAAGATTGCAAAGTCTTTTAGTCGAAGCATTCCAAGAATCTTGTCGTACTGTGATGCTCCTGCCTTATAGATTGCAAGACCAAAAGCTATACCGGTTATCAAACCCAGTAGCAACACGGAGAAACTTGTGCCTTCCATGAGATAATCCATTTATGCAACCCTCCTTGAGCGATAGAGCAACACTGCGGTCACGATACCGGAAGCGAACATGCCGATTCCAAAGATATATGCGCTGAGCGCAAGCTGACTTCCACCACTGATAAAGTTGCCGCTGGTGCAGCCATTTGCAAGGCGGGCACCAAACAGCAACAGCACTCCTGCGAAAAAGCTTGCGGCGTATCGCCGTACTCTGCTTGTTCCAAAACGCTGTGCCCACATCTGGGGGATATAGTTTTGCTGCGCACGGCCCCCGAGCAGATATCGTGCAATGAGACCCGCGAGAAAAAGCCCGATAACGAACATCGTTTCCCATTCTGCTACCGGTGCCGCAGATGCAAAGTAATGTTCTGTCGTCCGCACATACTCGGGCGAGAAGAACTGGAGAATGTGGCCGGTCACTTTCTCGTAGACTGTTGCAGTACCAACGGGCCGAGCTGTTGCAAATGCAAATACTACAACCAGCCCCATGAGCACGCCCCAGATATATGGCATCTTATTCTTAAACATGTAATCTCAACCTCCTTAGCTTAATTCAATGAACCGTATATATGAATAAACTGATATTAGACTAGAATTATCCTGGTGTCAAGCATCGGCTGAAATAATCGATAAAAATTAGTTTTATTTCCGATAAACACTGTACTTTAAGCATGCTTATTTGGTATAATAGCCATGAAAGATTTCACGTACTACTTGTACTGTGACACATACTCTATTTCTATCTGGAGGGAAAATATGAAGGCACCTATGGAACTTTTGCGGCAGTTTGCGCCAGCATTTGCCGATCACCAAATGGCAGAGAAAGCTCTTCTCTTTGAAAACCCGGATTACCAAGCGGTACCGGCAAAGTACAAGCTGCTCATTGGGATTGGCGCAGCGGCAATTGCAAACTCCGAAACGTGCACCTATATGTGGACAAAAATGGCAAAATCGCAGGGCGTTACCGATGCAGAAATAACTGAGGCGATTATGGTCGCACGGTACATGAAACAAGCGACGGTCAATGATACTGCCGCGCGGGCCTTTGATCTCCTGTCGGGCGATCAGACGTCAAGCGACACCTAAAGACCGGCGCTCATAGCCGGGCTGCTTCTTTAGCGGCCCGGCATCATCATGCCCATCATCTGGCTCATGTCCATGCCGCTTTTGCTCATCATTTCTCGACACATCGGCATCATCTCGCTCATCATCTGTTGCCGGTTGTTCCCCATGAGCCGACACATTTCAGGCATAATTGCTTTCGCAAATGCCAGCTTTTCTTCTTCGCCTAGCTCATCAAACTTCGCCTTAAGCTCTTCCATGTAATCATCCTCCCTCATTGCTGCTGTTATATGCGCCTCAGCGCATATGATATATTTTGCACGATATCATACAAGTTACAGTGGCGCAAGGGTAGAACGCGAGTGTCTCACGGTATTCGACCGAGCAAGTTGTGCGGTGCGTTAGATAAAGCAACCGACGGTTAACTGGTGTGGCTATGTATAGTTCCAACATCGGGCGGCCTA
>JAIVHN010000036.1 GCA_020201015.1 Spirochaeta sp.
TTGGCACCCGGTATCTCTTTGCCGGGACTTAATGTAGCTTGCGCGGTACCCTTTGTCAAGGTTGCTTCACCTTGGGCTCATGTGTGCCGAATAGTAGAGAGAGGGGGCGTATGCCGACAACACTAGCTAATGTGCGTATTTGTAGAACGAAGGGTTTGCGCCTGGTTGCCTGGAGACTGGTTTTGTTTGCAGCGGCATTGCTGCTGAACGGTGCATACGTCTATGCAAACGATGCCTACGAGTTTAGATTCAATTATCGTGAGGGAGACCAGTACCGTATTCTCTCTACGGTGCAGCAGAATGTCCGCATAAACGGTGTCTACTCGCATTCCGCCACTATTCTTAACAAAGCATCCATAGAAGTGAGCGATGTCGGAGAGAGCGACGCGCGTATCTCGGCCATGTATCATACCTCGGAGGAAAGCACCGGACATGGGCAGGTATATCGCTGGGGCGAGGAGTATCCCACCGAGTTCCGTAGAGACACGGTAGGCCGATTTGACATTTCCCCGGAGTACTTTATGCCGGTGGTTCGCAATGTACCGGTATTCCCGGAAGAGCCAATCAGCCCTGGCTATAGCTGGACTCATGCTGGCAGTGAGGTGCATGATTTTCGCCGCAATTTTGGGCTTGATGAGGCTTTCCACTTTCCAATAGATGTCGTGTATGAATATATGGGCACCGCGGAGCTTGACGGTACAGAGTTTCATCAGTTCTCCATCCGATACAACGTTTTCCATCAAGCACCACAAAAACCGGAGATCCGCACCGCCTATCCCATGCTTATAACTGGGTTTTCCGATCAAATTCTCTACTGGGATTACGCGCGCGGACGTCCCCATTACTATGAAGAAACGTACACGTTTCTTGTCCACCTGACGGATGGAACGGTTGCGCAGTTCAGCGGTGAGGCAGATGGACGGGTAGTAGAAAGTGAACCACTTAACCGTCAGGCTGCGGTAGACGATATCCGCAACCTCCTGGATGAACTTGATATCGATGAGTCAGACGTCCAGGAGGATGAACGGGGTGTAACCATTACGCTTGAGAATGTGCAATTTGCTCCCGACTCGGCAGTGCTCCGCGACTCGGAGCGGGCGAAACTCGACCGACTTGCGGAAATTCTTAAGCGCTACGGTGAGTACGATCTTCTGGTGACCGGGCACACGGCTCTTGCTGGCACCGAGGCTGGGCGCTTGCATCTCTCGCGGGAACGCGCCGACTCAGTTGCCGAGTACCTTTTGGAGTTAGATGTACGTGAGCGTGACCAAATTCTTACTCGTGGCTTTGGCGCCGACATACCTGTTGCGGACAATATGACCGAGGCAGGCCGCCGTCGTAACCGGCGTGTTGAGCTTACCATTCTTGAGAACTAAAAAGCAGAAGGCGAGATCGTAGCCAATACGCTGCAGAATTTAGGAATGGTAGCGGAGCACGAAAAGTTCGGGGAAAACACCAGCTGTCTCAATTAGGGTAGAGCCGCATAGCTCAAAGTCGCTTCGTGCCTGAATCGACTCAAGGAAGAGATATCGGCGTTTACCTACGAGTAGAGCTACCGTAGCATTCGGCCGCAGTACAACCGAAAACTCGCGCAGCAGATCTCGGTAGAGCGCACCAAAATCGGTATTTTTTCCCATTCGGACCCCAAAGGGTGGGTTGGTGACAATGCAGTCGATCGAGTCTGCTGCAACTCGTTGTGAAAGCAAGCGTGCATCGGCACGCTGAATTGTTGTTCTGTGTGTTAATCCGGCAGCCTCGATGTTAGTGCGGGCGCCAGCGGCCGTAGTGGGATCAATCTCGATTCCGTGTAAGGCGGCGTTGGGAAGCTGGGCTCCCGCTTCCACAAGAATAGTCCCGGATCCTAGAAAGGGGTCGAGCAAAGTTATATCTGCCTCCCTGTTCCGCAACAGACCCGTCACATGCAGCATTGCGTAGGCCACGACCGAATTGAGTGTAATGCGAGGCTGGAACACCCGCGCCTGTCTGTGTGGCGGCGCGGCGGGACCATGATCCACACCTACAAGGCAGTGGCGCTCAAGTACATCGACCCGTAGTTCCAGAGCGGGCTCGTCGAGTTTTACCGGCTTATCGTAACGCCGTACCAGCATAGCCCCAACCGCGCGTTGCACCAGTTCGCTACGGAACTCCTGATTACCGGTGCGTTCAGTTGTGACCCTAAAACTGTCAGCGGCAGCAAGCCCCGGCACCTCAAGTTCGGATAGCCGTTCGGCAATGTGGGCGGGCGTCTCGGAATCTCGTCCTACGGTGAAGTGGCACAAATGGCTGATAACCCTATGAACAGCTCCGAGACCTTGCAAGCGTTTCACGACCCACTCGCCGCTTGCTTGCTCGCTCTGGACAGGTTTGTCAATTTCGTACTCAAACAGTACCTGCGCCTGTATACCACCGGGGCGCGGGGTAAGGCGCGCAGTTGGGAAGAGGCGACGAGTCTCCTCGACAACTACATTTTCAAGACCGGGGTTAGTCGTGAGCCGCATCACATGGGTTTGTGGATGCTGCCTTGCGCCAGGATCCTGTCCCGGGTTGACCTGCGGCATCTCTATGAACGGGACCTTCCCGGGAGCTACAGGCGACCGGGGTGTAAGCTCAACTACGGCCTCAAAATGTGGTGTCTGGGGGAACATGTCGAACAGCGCTACCGACCCAAGTTGGTAGTCGCGAAACTGTGGCAGTTCCTCGGCAAGTGCCTCTGGGTTACATGACACGTACACGATCTTACGTGGGGCAAGCTCGCTTAGTCGGCGGATAGCGGCGGGATGCATACCGGAGCGTGGCGGATCGCTCACAACAAAGAGTGGCCTTACGTGATTCCGGGAAACCAGCGGCATTAAGATTCCGGCGAGCCGACTCTATTGAGCCAGCGTAGTTTTCCATAACCGTGACCCGGCCGAACAGCGGTGCTAGCGACACACCAAAAGATCCGACTCCGCCATACAGATCTAAGAGCTCCGCATCAAGCAGCCGGGGCTCGCTTCCACGGAATTTACCGGTATCGCTGCCGGTGTGCGTCGCTGTGTGGCTGCTAGCTGAGACCAAGTCGGCATCCCGAGCCAAGAGGTCCCGTACGTAGGACACCATTAACGCCGACACGTTGTGGTTTACCTGGAAGAATCCCTGGCTGTGGTACTCAAGTGAGTTGTCAAGAAACGTCTCGGTCAGTGTGGCGCCTCCCCTTAGTACCCTGTAGTCCTCGGTTGTGCTAACATCGGTTGTAGCTGAGACGTAGCCTATGAGTACGTTCTTGGCCGAGCACTGCATTGCAAAACTTTCTATCTGGTGCTCAACAGGCTGACAGCCGGGCGAGTCGGGATTCAGAATGAAGCTAATGGTGCTGCTACCACGAGTCACGCGAATTACCGCGTAGCGCAAGGTACCCGTATGGTGCCGGACATCAAAAGAGTCAGGTGCCGGGAAAGCTGCTCGTAGCTCGGCAATGAGAACGTTTATGCGGGGCTCGGCTATGAGACAATGGGTAACATCTACTATTTTGTCCCAGCTACCGCGACGACGAAATCCAATACCGCCGGGGTGAAATACCATGTCTACCCGGTTGCGATAGTTGTATTCCTCGGACCTAAAAACCTGTATGTCCTCGACGCGTAAGAGTCGCGCGAGATGCTGCTTCTTAGTTTCAACTTGGTCGCTGTAGGTCTGATCCTGCAGACGGCACCCGCCGCAGTCTCCAAAGAACGGACACGGAGCTTGGACCGATGTTTTTATGAATGCACTCATACCAGTTCTCCGGGATTCCCATTGATTGTGCAGGCCCTGTAAACGGTCCCTATATATGGGGATGATGTTTGTGACTATACTCGTGCTGCCAGCTTATCTCAAGCGGTCTATTGGTCAGCCCCACGGTTAGAAACTAAGAGATTGGCTTGAATTCATGGCGCTGTAGGCATACACTTTGTCGAAGGAGGTATCTATGGATATTGCACAAGCTTCAATGAGCCTCGGACAGGCCAACGTGCAGCAGCAAGCCGGAATGGCAGTAATGCGCATGGCAATGGACAATTCTCAGGTACAAGGCGACGCCATTAACCAACTGGCGGAAGGTGCTGAGCTTGCACAACAAGCTGCACCGGCTATACAGGATCCGTCCCTTGGAACTATGCTGGATGTATCTGCATAAGCGGATGCTCTGGGCAACTGTTTGAGAAAGTTGACTGGAAGGGCCGCGGGGCCCTTCGGTCGGCGTCCTTAGCGACGCATGCATGGGTCGCTAAGGAGTGCCTCGCACCGGCCAACGGCCGGTGCCCACCGCAAAACGTTCAATTCACGTCCGATCGAGTTTAAACTAAAATCTACGGTCCTAGAACTCACCACCGGCTTTGACCGTGGCCACGACCTCATCAAACCCCGCTAAGACCTCGGCTTCCGGATCACCAACAAAGGCGTTAACCACGAGAATGGTTACGACGTTTGCAATGAAGCCGGGAACAATCTCGTACATGTGAGCTCCAAGTCCAAGTCGCTCCCATAGGACCAGCACCACCGTACCAACAACCATTCCC
The DNA here is from genome assembly GCA_020201015.1 of Spirochaeta sp. GTDB lineage: Bacteria > Spirochaetota > Spirochaetia > DSM-27196 > SLAA01 > SLAA01. Next base: position 4,536 of record JAIVHN010000036.1, read on the forward strand.
GCAAGCGCAGCCTTCCACCCCGTCTTGCGCGAGAAAAGCGCAAAGATAACAACCGGGCCAAATGCCGCGCCAAAGCCGCCCCACGCATACGAAACAAGACCGAGTACTGTGTTGTTTGGGTTCAATGCAAGCAGAAGTGCAATAACCGAGATAATAACAACGCAGGCACGTCCAATGATGACCAATTTTTTGTCACTTGCTTCACGCTGCAGAATTTTCTTGTAGAAATCCTCGGTTAGCGCGGAGGATGAAACGAGTAGCTGTGAGTCGATAGTCGACATAATTGCCGAGAGAATTGCGGCAAGTAGAATACCGCCAACCCAAGGATTGAAGAGTTCATTGATCATGAGGATAAAAACCGTCTCCTCAGTACCGCCTTCAAGACCGGTGAACATTCCCACACCAACCAAACCTACAACAACAGCGAAGGCTAAAGACACAAAAACCCAAACAATAGCAATAAGCCGTGCCTGCGGAAGTTGGCGAATAGAGTTAATGCTCATAAAGCGGGCAAGGACATGAGGTTGTCCAAAGTAGCCTAATCCCCACGCCATGGTGGAGATGACGGCAACAAAGCCACCGGCGCCAAACAGTGTGGTGGAGATACCGGCCTCCGACAAGGCTTGCGACAGCTCACCAACTCCACCGACGCTGCCCAGGCCGATTATCGGTACCACTACAATGGCTACAATCATAAGCGAGCCCTGGAAAAGGTCCGTCCAGCAGACGGCTAAGAATCCTCCGAGGAAAGTGTACACGACAATTGCAGCCGTCCCGACAAGTGCCGCCGTATGGTAGTCCAAACCAAACATCGACTCAAATAGGCGGCCAGCCGCTACAATACCAGATGACGCATAGATCGTGAAAAAAATGAGAATAATAACCCCGGAAATAATGCGTAACGCCCCGGTGGGGTCTTGGAACCGGTCTTCAAAAAAAGACGAAAGCGTAATTGCATCTGTCTTTTCGGTATATATGCGCAGTCGTGCCGAGATCAGTTTCCAGTTGGCTACAGTCCCAATGAAAAGCCCAATGGCGATCCAGCTCGCAGGCATTCCGCCGAGATACATTGCACCGGGAAGTCCCATGAGCAGCCAGCCGCTCATATCGCTTGCCTGAGCCGAGAGTGCGGTCACCCACGGCCCCATGGCACGACCACCGAGAAGGTAGTCTTCTACACTTTTCGTGCGAGTATAAAAGTAACTGCCAATAATCATGAGAAGTATGAAGTACACAATAAAGGTAACAACTGCCGGAAGACCGATCATCCTAACTCCTTGTTTGTCATTTTGTTTGTCAATGAATGCATATTTTCCTGGTCAGTATATTCATGCATTTCGAACAGGACAAGACGCAGTGCTTGAAGTTTCGGAACGAAAACGATATCCTCGACGTGCTGACTCGGACAACGTGCTGTCTGAGACGACGTGCTGCCCCAGGAGCTGTATTAGCCGTTGTAATTGAGTAGTCTGAGAATCTCGGCAACCGAGATTTCGGAGTAGACCGCCCGTTCCTTGAACTCGTAGGGGAACACCTCACGCGCGGCGGTAATGCCTGCTTGTTCAGGTGCGTCGCCTGCTGCAACTGCAGTTTTGTAGACATCGAGCCAGCGGGAAGTCTTGTGGACGCTTGGAACATGAACAAGCGAGTATTTATTCTTAAGGTGGAGCCGGGCTTCATCTTTCATACCAGTACAAAGGTACACTATCCAGCGGCTGTCGCTCAACTGCCCCGCGGTCGCTCAACTGCCCCGCGGTCGCTATACTGGAAAGCCGCAGCTGGAAAGGTTCGTGTTTTCGAGATATGTCTATGTGTGAAAAACATGGTGTGAAAAACAGGGAGGAACTGTGAGAAGGCTTAGTTTTATCGTAGCTGCTAGTTATGCCGCAATACTATTCCTTGGGGCGTTTGGCGGTCTCCAGTCTGCACGGGCATACAACCCTCCAGCGGGCGCTGAAGAGTTGCCTTCGGCGTTTTCTCCTTCTTTCATGGGAGGTGACTCAAAGATTACCTCGTTTCGCGCCATTCACAACTATTCGGTGAATCCGGCCCTCTCGGGATATGCCGACCGGCCGATTCTTGGAGCTGGCTACATCGCCCTGCCCGGGGAGTGGGGAGTAGGGCATCTTGGTAGTCTGGGGCTGACAGTGCCAACCACTATAGGCAATTTCTCCGGTTTGGTGCATGGCGGATGGACACCAGATACCGATCTCAACTGGGGTCGATTCGGGCGGGCTCGCTTAGTTTTTGCTCGTGACCTACTGCCAAACTTGTTGGTGGGTGTTGCCACCAACTACATGGCCGGCGATGCGCCGGACGGTAGGTTTCATGTTGGTTTTGGCGGTGACTTTGGTATGCTGCACCGTTTAGGTGATCTCGGACCCTTAGGTGATGTTCGTTGGGGAGCGGTTTTCCGCGGACTTGGCTTCCCATATCAACCACATCGGCGTGATGCCGATGGCGACCAGCTTTCACCCCTGCCAGCACCATTTACACCTGCTGCTGGTATTTCATTTAATGTATATGAAAATGAGAGCATCTCGCTGCGGCTCTCCAACGATATAAGCGCGCCAAGCTTCCAGAACTTCCGCTGGGAATTTGGAGCCGACCTTGGAATTAACGACTACCTACATGTGACAACTGGTTTTACGTTTGATGCCTGGCAAATTGGCCGTGGCGACTCAGATGAGCAACGCAGTTTCATACCGAGCATCGGGGTAAACCTTAATCTTACCCGCATGCGTGACCCGGACGAGAGTGCGGACGTTTTTGAGGACGGGCTAAAGTTTCAGGCTTCCGTCACTCCGCTTGTGGGTGGTGTCTGGGCTACCGGTGTAGGGGTAGAGTACCCGTTTGGTAGTCGGGATCTTAGTCCTCCTGAGATAATTCTTGGCGAGCTTGAGCACTCCTACATCTCGCCCAACGACTCCGGCGTGCAAGACTATCTCATTTTACCACTGGATATTCGTGACGAGGGCTTCGTGCGCGGATACCGGGTAATTATCCGCAATGAAGACGGCGAGCCGGTACAGGAAATAATAAATGTAGATGAACGTCCGGAGCTGGCTGGCGTTGGTGATGTGTTCCGTGAGTTGGTGGCCGAGCGGCGTGATATTCCGGTACCGGATCAAATTCGCTGGGCGGGCCGAACAGCCGATGGAGGGCCTGCACCTGACGGCGAGTATACCTATGAGGTAGAGGCGTGGGACGACCAAGATAACCGAACTGTTAGTTCGCGTCGGAGCTTTGTTATTGATACCGAGTCTCCTGACCTCAATGTTGGGGGTCCGAGCGGTACCGATCTAATCTTCAATCCGGCGGCACCCGAGGGGGCAAAGCCGGTGCTTCCAATAACGCAAAGCGGTACTGCCGAGGTTTCAATTCGCGCAGAGTTCCGTGATATTGACGGCAACGTTGTACGTAGTATGAACTGGGACGGCCGTGAGCCGGATGACTTTGCCTGGGAAGGGCGTAACGACGCCGGGAATTTGGCGGTCGACGGAGTGTATTCGTACAGCATTGTGAGTACCGACCGCGCGGGTAATCGCAGTCAAGAATCAATTTCAAATATTATTGTTAGCACGCTTGATACCTCGGTGTTTATTACTGCAAGTGAGTACGCCTTCTCACCTAATGGTGACGGTCAGCTGGATATGATTGAGCTGCGACCGCTCCTCCCCATAGTGGAGGGACTTGTGGAGTGGGAGATTTACATAACAGATACACGAGATGAGGTGCTAAGAACCTGGAGCGGTGCAGGAGAGAGTGATCCTGAGGACATTGTGTGGGACGGAAGCGACACCGCGGGCAATGTACGTGACGGTAGTTACCGGGCTCACCTGTGGGCGTTATACGAAAATGGGAATGAGCCGGAGGCACGGACAGCGAGTTTTCTACTGGATGCTTCCGCGCCTGAGCTCACCGTAGACCTGGATCCTACGCCCTTTTCTCCAGATGGCGACGGGGTGGAGGATGAGATCTTTATCAAGATCGATGTAGACAACCTCACCTCTATTGAGGATTGGCAGCTGGAAATCATAGACCCGCGGGGCGACAGCTTCCGTGTTTTCTCTGGCACTTCAGAGCCGCCTGCCACGCTGATCTGGGACGGCATCTCGGATCAAGGCCTGTTGGTTCAGTCGGCCGAGGACTACCCCTTTGAGCTGCGGGTCACCGACGAGGTTGGAAATACGGCAGTAGTGGAGGGCAGTATCCCGGTTGATATTCTGGTCGTCAGGGATGGCGATCGGCTGAAAATCATGATTCAGAACATCACCTTTGCTCCGAACGTGCCGCAGTTGGCGACCGGCGATGCACCTGGCGCGTCTCGAAATCCGGTGGTTCTGGACCGCATTGCCGAAATCCTGAACCGCTACGAAAATACAGATGTCCTCATTGAGGGCCATGCGGTGAGAATACACTGGGACGACGAGGAGCGTGGCCGCCTTGAGGAGGAAGAGGAACTCCAGCCGCTGTCTCTTGCACGTGCAGAGACGGTGCGTAATGAGTTGGTTGCGCGTGGGGTACGTGCGGAACGCCTATCCGTGGCTGGGCGTGGCGGAACCGAGCCCATTGTTCCTCACAGCGACCTGGACAACAGATGGCAGAACCGACGAGTTGAGTTCATTTTGCTTGATAGACGTAGGTAACACCGAAGGGTGTTATACATCACATACTTTATTTAGGGGTTTTATTGTGGGGGGGGCCGTTCTTGATGAGCTGATCGACTATACCGAGAAGCAGTTCAGTCTCGAGGAAAGCACCCTCCCCAAGCACGAATTCCCTGAATCTGCCGCACACCATGCCGAGCACCAAGAACTCTGGCTAATAGTGCCTATCTGCGCGAGCGAGGTGAGTTCTAAAAGGGGCTGCGGGGCAGGGCGTCTTTAGCTCTGCGCTCAGCCTCTTCGCGAGCGGCTTCTTGGGCCTCACGGCGTTGTTGTTCGGCTGCCGCTTCGGTCTCACGGCGACGGCGCTCGGCGTCGGCCTCAATACGGGCCTGCTCCTCGGCGGCTCGTTGTTCGGCTTCTGCGCGTGCGGCAGCCGCCTCGGCTTGAGCACGCTGCTCGGCCTGGCGACGGGCCTGGTCAAGTTCCGCCCGATAGGCAGAAAGTTGGTCCTCAACTCGCGCGCGCTGTTGCTCGGCTTGTTGCCTGTACCGCATGACTTCCTCGTTGTATTCAGCAATTTCGTTCTGCAGCGAGCCAAACTGATCCAAGTAGGGCCCAAAAGCAACCAGTTCCGTTTCAATACGCGTCTCAAGCTCGCTGCGGATTTGCTGTTCGTACTCTCTTAGGCGTTCCTCGGCGAGGTCTCTTGCGCGGTCCCGTAAGAGCGCTTCCAAATCACTACGTACGCTGAGTGAAGGGGCATGGTCGGGGTGGAAAGCAAACTCCGCCTGTAGTTGCGCGGCCCCGGCCTCCTGCAGCACATCAACCAGAAGCTGGCCAAGGGCGCCCGCGCTGGCTGTAGGGTGCACATCTATGTCTTGGAGGCCAAGACTCAGTGACCCCCGGGTCCAGTTGTCGCTGTCTACTCTCAGATCAAGCGCCCAGGAAGATAGGGCTGTAAGACTTTCTACGCCCATTGCGGCAGGCAAATTTGGTGTGGTGTAGGGGTATCCGTTCAACTCAAGCTCAAGTGCGGCAGGCGTGTCGGCGTCGCTCCTGAGGTCCAGTTCCGTGCCTAGTGCCAACCGGCGATTCTCACGCAATCTCGAAAAGGAAAGGGTAGTAGGTTCATCCGTAAGATTTGGATTGCTTGATACCGTCTGGAGAACGCCTTCGTAGCGTTCCTCACCGTCTGAGCCTAAGTCACGAACACCGGAGAGTTCGGCCGCCATAAGGAGAAAGCGGGGAAACTCAGCTGTCGGATAGGTGACTATGCGTCCGCTGCGGCGAGAACCGGCTGCAGCGGAGCGTGAAGTGGCCAACGCCTGCAGCCGTTTAAGTTGTGAGCGGCCGTCCTCAACGCGTACTCGAAGCTCCAAGAGCTGTTCGACAAGCTCCGGCCCAAGCAAAGCAACCGCAAGTCCGGCACCGGCCTCGGAGGGCGAGGGCAAGAGAGACAAAAGATACGTCATATCTGCATCATTTGCTCCACACCTGTGATTACTTCGTTGTAGGTTTCACGCGCTTGAGCAACAGTGTTCAACTCTTCCGGACGCATCTCACTGAGTGACTCAGAAAGCGCCTGCAGCTCACGCATGGTCCGCTCATACTCTTCAACCCGGCCTTCCCAGTACCGTATGCGCTCCTCAAACTCAGCCACCCCGGCTTCTATCGCCGCGACAGTCTCAAGTGATTCAAACTGTTTTTCGACAAATTGGGTGACATCAATATCAGTTAGTCCCAGTGAGTCTAAGCTTGGTAGCTCCGGCAGGAGATTTGCAGCGCCACCAGCGGCAGTATCCGTCACGGGGCTTCTACGGTCCAGCGGGAGCTCGGCTGAGGTGCTTCGTTCGGTTCCGAACTGTATCTCCGAAATTTTAAACTCTTCAACCACCAGCCGCCGCCTTAGGAGCTCTCGTAATGAGATGTCCAACCGGGAGGGGCCAAGTTCAAAAAGGTTCTGCATCGGCTTTCGTTGGTCCCCTACACGCATGAGATCAAACTCTACTGCGGGGCCAAGCAGTTTTACCTGAAGGCCTATGACCTCGGAGCGAGCCTGAAAGACCTCTTCCAAACCACGCTCGAGCGCTGCCTGAACAAGCCAATCTCGGAAAACAAAGTTAAACACGAGCACCGCTGCGACAACAAGAATTAGCAGAGAGATCTTAACCGGGTGAAAAAAACCCCGAGCAGCGCGCACACTTTTTGCGAGTTTGCGTAGCCTCTTAGTCTCCTCCTGACTTAGATCTGCCCGTAACTGAATTGTGCCCTGCGATTCTCCCGGCTCGTAAAGGCCCTGAATAAAGCCTTGTTCGGATGGTAAGTACACACGGCGCAACACGCGACGCTGCAGTTGTTCTTGCGTGCGAATTGTGCGAAAGATAGCCGGAACCTTAGGTTTAATTGTTTGTGCCATGATACATCTCCGGCTTTTTTAGCGAAACCGAGCGCCGACGCTGTGGAGCCGCCGCACTGTGTTGGTAATTTTTCCGACTATGGGAAGTTTCGTAAACGCTTTTACTGCCGGATGGTGGGCAATGCGTTCATGCAGATGTTTGCGATATGCAGTTACCAAAATGCGGCTAAGGGTGTACATTACCGGCCAAGCCAAGATGCCAAGCACCAGGCCACCCGCTATGAGGGTATCGTTGTAGCCGGTCAGCGGAATGAGAGCGGTGTTGTACCATGCTGCAAATACCGGGTAGAGAGCTTCGTGAGTCAGAACGACATACCCAATCTGGTCGATATAGGGGTCAAGTGCCGTAACAGCTAAGGAGAACAGCGGAATAAGCAGCAACTCAATGCCAAGGTTAAGCTTCAGAAAGAAGGTCAGTGCAAGTAAGCCAAACCATACCGCGTTTCCGCCGGGCATGAGACCAAGAACGAAGGCGAAGGCTACGGCTGCTGCGATCTCGCCCGGTTTTCTGTTTGCGGCCAGCGCGGCAACGGCTCGGCCGAGACCAAGAACGATCATCTTCACCTCTCTGTGTTGAATCTATTTGGATGGTGCAACAAACTGTAGACCGGGTCAAGCGTTTTTGACGCCGTAACGTGTTACACTTCCATTGATAAAGCATAAAAGGAGCACATCTTATGAAACGAGAAATCATTCACACCGATGCAGCGCCAGCCGCAGTGGGGCCTTACTCGCAGGCTATTCGACTTGGCTCAATGGTCTACAGCTCCGGTCAAATTCCCTTGGATCCCGAGTCCGGGCAGATCGTTGCCGGGGGAATTAAGGAACAAGCCGAGCGCGCACTAAAGAACTTGAGCGAGGTGTTGCAGGCTTCCGGCTCGTCCATGGAGCAGGTTGTTAAGGTTACCTGTTTTATCACGGACATGAGCATGTTCGGTGCAATGAATGCCGTCTACGCAGAGTTCTTTGGCGCTAACCCGCCAGCAAGGTCGTGCATAGGTGTTGCCTCGCTACCTAAGGGCGCCTTGGTCGAGTTTGAAGCAGTAGCGGCAAGTGAGTAGGCTAACCGCTAGTAACACTTAAGCCTCACGAATATCAAGTACCTCTATTATACTTTTTTCTACCGCCTTAATGAAGGCGTCTTTTGAAAGTCCGGATACCTTAATGATACATACCGCATTGTTGAAAGCGTTGCCGGGAAAGGTTCCGAACGAGATAATATCGCCACCTGCATCTGCAATTACCTGACTGAGTTCCGCAATCTCTCCCGGCTTCTCCGGGATGCGCAGGGTAGCCCGAATGCCCTTGGTCCGAACGCCGAACAGATCCACAAATAGGCGGAACACATCTGACTCGGTAATAATGCCGCACAGATCGCCGTTCTCGTCGAGCACCGGAAGTCCACCGACATCGTTGTCGCGCATCATGCGTGCTGCATCCTCAACTAGGTCTGTAGCATGTATAGTTTGCGGAGCCTTGCTCATGACCGACTTGACCTTCAGCTTAGATAGTAAATTGGTCATTTCATATACATTAAGTGATGAAGCTGGTGAAGGTGAGGCGTACAGCAGATCTTTCTCCGACACAATCCCAACGAGCTTACCGTGGTCAAGCACCGGGAGACGCGAAACTTTTTCGCGACGCATAGTATCCTGTGCATCGGTAACCGGAGTGTCAGGCTGAACCGTGAAAGGATTGGCCGTCATAATTTGTGAGACGATCATTATGCTATCTCCTTAGTAAGTATTGGGGCTTTCCTTCGCTATGAATTATACACCGAGGTACGCGTTTTTGACTTCCTCGTTTTTCATAAGATTTTCTCCGGTATCGCTTAGGGTTACTGATCCGTTCTCCATAACATAGCCTCGGTGGGCAATCTTTAGCGCGAGATAGGCATTCTGCTCCACCAAGAATATTGTCGTTCTATTCTCTTGGTTAATCTGGGTGATGATATCGAAAATCTGCTGCACTATGAGGGGCGCCAGGCCCAAAGAGGGCTCATCAAGCAGGAGTAGTCGTGGCCTGCCCATAATGGCGCGTGAAATGGCCAGCATTTGCTGTTCTCCCCCCGAGAGTGTACCGCCAGCCTGATGCCGGCGCTGTGCAAGAATTGGGAATAGCTCAAAAACCATGTCAAGATCTTTATGAATGGCCGCCTTGTCTTTGCGCAGGAATGCCCCAAGGTCCAAGTTTTCACGGACGGTGAGATTAGGGAAGATGCGCCGACCCTCAGGCACCTGTGAGATTCCAAGACCGACAATTTGATCTGGCTCAAGCGAACTTATCTCTTGGCCTTCGAAATAAATTTTTCCGGTGCGTGCCGGTACGATCCCGGAGATCGACATGAGGGTTGTACTCTTTCCGGCACCATTTGCACCAATGAGTGTAATTATTTCACCCTCAGATACCTCGATGCACACGTTCTTGAGAGCTTGAATCTTGCCATAAAAGGTGTTGATGTTGTCGAGCTTAAGCACTGACGTCCTCTCCTAAGTAGGCCTTGATTACAACCGGGTCTTTCTTAACGTCCTCAGGTTTACCGGATGCAATGAGCTTTCCGTAGTCCATGACATAAATGCGCTCCGAAAGGTTCATCACCAGGCTCATGTCGTGTTCTATGAGAAAGATCGAGAGGTTTTCCTCGTCACGTAGCCGGCGAATGAGTTCAACCAACTGTCGTGTTTCATGCGGATTCATCCCTGCTGCCGGTTCGTCAAGTAACAGCAAAAAAGGTTCAGTGGCAAGTGCCCGCGCTATCTCGAGCCGGCGTTGTGCACCGTAGGGCAGGTTCATTGCGGCTTCATTGGCCCAGTTCTCGAGACCAATTTTATGGAGAATGACCAGGCTATCCTTCACAACCTGCTCCTCTTCGGCTCGAGTGCGTGGGTTGCGGAATATAGCTCCAAGTATCCCGGAAGTGAGTCGACAGTCGCGGCCTAACATAACGTTTTCAAGTACCGTCATTTCCGGGAAAAGCCGGATGTTTTGGAAGGTTCTTGCTAAACCATGCTTTGTAATGAGGTGCGGCCTTAATCCTTTAATACTCTGGATCTCCGCTTCCGGGCGACCCGCCCCAATTTCACCACCGGTAGGCTTATACATTCCGGTCACACAATTAAAAAAAGTGGTTTTGCCTGCTCCGTTCGGGCCTATGAGAGCCACGATCTCGCCATGTTTAATATGCAGGTCAACATGGTCAACAGCCCGCAGCCCGCCGAAATCCATGGTGAGCTTTTGCACGTCAAGTACCATTTCCATCTACTCCTCAACCTCGCCGTCGTCTTCAAGTTCGGCCTTAATTACGGACTGCCGTTCGGCCTCGGTGATTGTGTAGGCTTTGCGCCGTTTCTTAATGAACCCACTCGGGCGGAAAACCATCATAGTTACAAGTAGAGCCCCAAAGATTAGCATGCGGTACTGGGCAAAAGGCCGCAGGTACTCCGGTAGCAGCATGAGAACCAGCGCTCCAACAAAGACACCGGGAATACTGCCCATACCACCCAGGACAACGGTGGAGAGAATAATAACCGACTCCCAAACCGTAAAACTTGCTGGATTAATGAAGGTAGTTCGTGCCGCAAAAATGACCCCTACCAGTCCACCCCATATCGCGCCTATTCCTAACGCGGTTAGCTTGGCCTTGGCTATGCTAACCCCCATTGCCTGGCAGGCTATATAGTCTTCTTTCATGGCAACCCACTGGCGACCAATGCGAGAGTTTTCAAGGCGATGCACCACGAAGATCGTGAGTATTACCACCGCCAGCATGATAAAATACACAAACACCGTTGTTTGCTGTAAGCGCATGTCTATTCCGAATAACTGTGGGAGTCCAATGAGCAGACTAAATAAGCCTGCAAGCGCCGCACCAATGGGGAGGGCCAGCCAGAAGTTAATGCCGAAATACATATTGAGCAGCGCATAACTATAGGCTCCAATAGCATAAAAGGCGGCATATCCAATGTGAAGCATACCGCCAAGGCCAATGATTATGTTCAAACCAAGTCCTAGCACCACATAGGTCAGGGCGGTAATCATAATGTTGGTATGGTACATAGAGTTAAGGAAAGGGTAAGCTACCGCGGCTGCAAGTAGGCCACCGACAAGTCTCGTGCGGACCTTCGGTATGTCGAGGACGGCCCCTATCTTTTTGGTACCTGCACCGACCCGTTCGCCGACCCGTGAAAGGATACCGACGGCCTGTGCTTCTCCGGCCTTGCGCTGCATTGCGTAACGCCAGACTACGGAGATGAAGAAAGAGCCGATACCGATGACGGCTAAGTTTGTCCAACGCCAGCGTACTGTCCCGGTAATGGTGTTGACCCGAATAACCATGATAGGAAAGGTCAACAACATAAACCATAACGAGACCAGCAGCGAACGACGTAGTTCGTTTAATCGTTGTGTCATTGTGCGGAGCTCCTAAACCTTCTCGATCTGGCCCTTGCCAAGTATACCGGCAGGTTTGACTATGAGAATGACTGCAAGAATGATGAAAGCGAATACGTCCTCGTAGTCACTTGAGATATAACCCGCACCAAAGCTTTCGGTGAGACCTAAGACGAAACTCCCGAGCACCGCTCCGGGAATGCTACCAATGCCACCAAGCACTGCGGCTACAAAGGCCTTAATTCCGGCCAAGAAGCCGATGTAGAAGTTGATTTGTCCGGTGTAAGAACTAATGAGGATGCCACCAAGTGCGGCCGTGGCCGAACCAATGATAAAGGTGAGGGATATCACCTTGTTCACATTAACCCCTAACAGCTTTGCCATAATCTTATCCTGGCTGGCTGCGCGCATTGACTTGCCAATTTTGGTGAACTTGATAAGCAGTGTAAGCAGTACCATAACGACTGCAGTTGATGAGAAGATCATGAACTGCGAGGAGCTCATCGAGACCGGCAACGCCGATAGCCAAGGAAACCTTGGAATAATACGCGGGAAAGGAAGAAAGTCCGAGGTCTGGGCTATGCGAACGTAGTTCTGAAGGAACATCGACATCCCAATAGCACTGATGAGCGCCGAGAGACGCTGTGAGTTGCGAATGGGTTTGTAGGCGACCTTCTCCATGGTGTAGCCGTACATTGACGAGTACACAATGGCAATAATGCCAGCAAGAAAAAGTATTGCGATCGTGTTGAACCCAAAAATAGTCAAAACGCTTGCCAGGATTAGTGCGGTGAAGGCGCCGATCATGTAGATCTCGCCGTGGGCAAAGTTGATCAACTCTATGATGCCGTAGACCATAGTGTAGCCCAAAGCTATGAGTGCATAAATGCTGCCGCGCGTCAGCCCGCTCAGCACGACTTCGGTAAAATAGTTCACGGTAGATCCTCTATCTTATGGAATAACGCCGCGAGGCGAGTTAAACGCACATAGGCCTCGATTGAGGCATGCATGGAATGGCGAATTGGGGTATGGGGGCGCCAAGGAGGCACCCCCATACATCCGTTACATGCAATTAGAACGCCTGCTTAGTTGCCAAGCTCGACATACGTGCCGTTCTGTACCTGATACATAGAGAAGCCTACGCCGGTTGCATCACCACGTTCGTCAAAGCTAATTGGACCGAGTGGAGTCTCGACTGAGTTGTTCCGCAGTGCAGCAGTAACATCCGCATACTCGGTGGATTCTGCAACGTCAATGGCATTGAGGAGCGCCTGCGTTGCTGCATAGGCATTTAAGAAAAAGGCGCCAGGTTCCTCACCGTATCGTTCGCGATGAAGCTCAGCAGCTTCAATAGCAATCGCGCTGGTGCTGGTGTCCATTGGGCTGGTAGCATAGACGCCCTCGGCAGCTTCACCGGCAACACGAATAAAGGTGTCGTCCATTACACCGTCACCCGATACGAGCAGCGTTTCCATGTCACGGTCGCGCATCTGGCCAACTAGGCGTGAAGCCTCCGGATGATACCCACCGTAGATGATGACTTCAGCGCCTGACTGCGCTACACGGTTAATGACCGCTGAGTAGTCGACCGCACCCGGGGTTACACCGTCAAACATGACAACTTCAACACTAGATTCTTCCTCAATGAAGTCACGAGCAAACTCGGCAAGACCACGACCGTAGTCACCTTGGTCATGCAGTACTGCAACCTGGCTTAGACCAAGCTCGTTGATCACGAAGTCTACCTGCAGTCGTGCCTGAGCGTCATCAGAGGCAATTGTGCGGAAAAAGTTAGGGTGCTGTCCGTCTTGGGTTAGCGAAGGACTGGTCGCCGAGGGGGAAATGACCGGGATTTCCGACCCAACGTATGTGCCGAGTGCCGCCCGGGTTGCACCACTACAGATGTGGCCAATTACACCAGCGACATCGTCGCCGACAAGCTTAGCTGCTGTGTTAACAGCAATTTCTGGCTGGCAGACATCGTCCTCAACGATCAGACGAACTTGGCGGCCCATAACACCACCGTTCTCGTTGTACTGATCTGCAACCAACTGGGCTGCATTCACCGACGGAAGTCCGTATGAGGCCAAGTCACCACTGTGGGCACCAGCTACACCGATTGCAATTTCTTGCTCATCCCCTGCACAGCCAGCAAAGACCAGCGCCACGCCTGCAAGTACTAACAGTGCAAATAACAATTTCCGCGAGATTTTTCGTTTCATTTTTTCATCCTCCTTATTGGATGCTCTAGTAACGAGTATGATTAGCATGAATAAACGAGCTGAATCAAGTACCGATGTATAAACATGCAGCAATGAGGTGCAGATTAGCGTACGATGAGGGGTTTAAGGTAGTCACCGGGAGTTAGGTCGCTGGACGGTAACTCGCGGAAAGCGTCTACAAACGCGGCGAGGTCACATCCAAGTGACTCGTAGAGGCGGTAGAAAGACGAGAGGTCGCGCGTATACAGATCGAAGAGTGATAGGTAGGCATTGTTGACCTCCAGCTCAGGATATCGTCTGTAGCCTTCGGTTTGGAACCGCTCGTCATAGGTTGTGGCAAATGCGTTTTGATGATTCCTTAT
>JAIVHN010000322.1 GCA_020201015.1 Spirochaeta sp.
GCAGCAGTGGTCTCGACGGTGTTTGATGCGGCGGCAACGCTGCCGTTTGGAAACCCATTTGCCAACGCCAACAAAGCGATAGACCACCACTTTGCCTATGGGCCGGACCAGGCAGCGGGAGCGGAGGCACCAATGACGCACAGCGGCAACCGCCTACCTACCGAACTGCTAAAGACGGCAGCCAGCGCGCTTCAGACGCATGGTCTCTACCCAGTTCGCGGTTACCTAAAGGCGGACGACGCGGCGCAAGCGTAGCGGCTCGGCCGGGTCGGTACTGAGCTCAAGTGCCACTGTATAAGAGGCCCCGTCAAAGAGACAGATGTCCGGGCTTTCTTCCCTGCAGTAGTAAAGCCAGAGCTGTAACTCAATGCTCTGCCGTGTGTTATTTGGGTCTATAATCCTCGCCTCAATGAGCGACTCAATAGGAATTTCGAGCCCCTCCTCGAGCGGAAAGGAAAAGCTTTGGCCCTGGAGGTTCCTTGCGACGACCGAGTTAGGACTGCCCGCATTAAGCCGGTAACCAACAGGCAGCTCCACATCAACCCGGATTGCACCCTCGTTGCGGTCAACCCGCCCGGCAAGCAGCAGGCCCTGCTCGGCTCCCCCCGGGAGCTGGAGTTCAAACTGCCGCGCCGTTTCGTCTCCGGGACGTAGCCGCAGAATACGGTGATTGTTGCGGTCGCTCAGCCACAGTTCACTGCCGTCGTAGGCAATGGCACTCGGTTCCAGAAGCCCACGCAGCGGTACCGTGCTGAGCACCCCGTCGCGAAGGAGCTTGAGTCTTCCGTTGTAAGTGTCTGCAATATAGACATCGTCACCAACCGCGGCCACACCCGAGGCGTGCATGAGTAGTGCATCCTCGGCGGGCCCGTCGCGTTCACCAAACTCAAACAAGCCCGATCCGACAAGGGTGCGGACCGCGGTCTCTACATCTGGCCCCGAACCGTCCGCAGAGGCAGCAGACAGGCTCACTGCGCGAACCGAGCTCGACTCAGGGTCGGCCACGTACAGGGTATCACCAGCCACCGCGAGTCCCGACGGCTGGGCAAACTCGGCCGCGTCTAGTGCTCCATCGGTCAGCCCCTCTTCGGAACTGCCAGCAAATGGCGCAAGCGCGCCGTCGGTAGGATTATAGCGCCAGATCTGATGTTCGCCAGCGTTGGCAATGTAGAGGAGTCCATTATGCACCGCCAGGCCCCACGGGCTACGCAGTCCGGTAGGCATGGTCACCGCGCCACGGAAAAGCGTAGCAAGCTCACCGGTGTCAAGATTAATCGCCCTCAGTGCGTGATTATCGGTATCTGCTATGTAAAGTGTTGAGCCGATACGCGCCAAGCCCCGAGGACTGCGAAAACGGCCAGCCGCACGGCTGGCGTCTACCAACCCCGGAACGCCACTACCGTAGACCTGCTGCACCAAGCCGGAATCAATCTCAGCGGCAATTACGCGGTGGTTGCCGGTATCGGCAAGGTAAACCAGACCCCGCTCCGGGTCGGGTAAGAGCCCGTCGGGAAAGCGCAGCAAGGTTGGTGGTAGCAGGGGCTGCGCCGCGATCTGCAGTCCCTGCAGCGGAGCCGGATCTTCCGGTAACTCCGAGGCAATGACCGAGTCTAATAGCTCAGCCATAGGTTCATAAGGCCATTCGCCGACGGTGCCACCGACTATAGTACCGTCCGGATCTATGAGGATAATGGTGGGCCAGCCGGGAACACTATACGCGCTCCAAAGAATCATCTCCGAGTCGTTAATGACCGGATAGCGAATGTCATAACGACTTACCGCCTCGCGAATGTTCTCAGACTCACCTTCATGGCTGAACTTGGCCGAGTGCACGCCAACAACTACCAAGCGCCCATCGTAACGCTCATGCAGCGCATTCAGCTGCGGAATCATGTGATAACAGTTCACACAGCCGTAGGTCCAGAAATCAAGCAGAACAAAGCGTCCCCGCAGATCATCCATGCGTAAAGGCATTCCGGTATTGATCCAGTCGGCGGTGGCCGGAAAGGCTATCGCCCCGGGCTCCTGGTCCTCGACCGGCTCTTGCTCATAGATTCGTTTTCATGAGTCTAACGGTACGCAAATCCTTACCAGACGTCTATGGAATTCAGAGCTGTTCGCCGCATCTAATGCTGAGAGGAAAGGGAGAGGATGAGCAGTGAGATAATTCCCGCGCCGCTAAAGAAAGAGATAAGGCAGCTCTCTTTGTCTTTGGGCATTTCTTCCTTCACGGTGTTCAGAATGAGGGCGCCGGTGACCAGGGCCCAGAGCACCGGCCGAGCATCGGCGGCAATGCGCTCACCTATCACGTAACCGGCAAGGAGTGCCGCCGCAAGTACCCAGCGCCCCCAGGTATGGTAGCGGTGACTGTGGTGCCTGCTGAGTCCTTCATCCGACATATAGAAGTGCAGTGCGAGCACCAACCCCAGAAGGAGCGCGGCTAAAGAGCCGCGAGAACTAATGCCGTTAAGCAGGTCACCAATGAGGAAGTTATACGCGGCAAAAAAGAGAATATGCACGCCGAAAAAGAGTGTTCCGGTATAGTCTGCACCACCACGGGAGAGGTTGGCACTGCGTGACGCAAGTGCAAGCACCTCAAGCGCATAGAAAAGGCCAATACCGGCAAGCGCCAGCAGGTAAGCCTGCTTGGGAAAAACCAAACCGGCACTATGCTCAAGTTCACGTTGAGCAGCGCTGAGTTCCGGAAGAAGTTCAAGAAATACGTAGGCAAGCGAAACGCCAGCAGCAAGCGAGATCCACCGGAACTGGGGCAACAGGCGCTCAAGCCAAGCGGCCTTGCCCACAAACACCGTTATCAAGGCTAAGAACAGGACGATGCTTAAACTGAGAGCTGTCATACTGAGCCGCCTTATACCACGAAGCGCTTCACCTGGGAGTTGAGCCGCAGAATATTTTTTTCATTCTCACTGCCGGCGTCGGACATTGCAGCCATTCCTTGATTCACTGCTTGGACCTCGGTAATGATTTGCTGTAGCTCCGAGGTCACTTCCCCCGAGACATTTGAAACCCGATCAATTCCGTTACTCAGGGATGTTGTACTGGAGTCTATTTCTTTTGCTGCCGTGCGTACTTCAGAGGCTATCTGGTCAAGCGCGGTGACCGCCCGCATAATCTCGTTACTGGCTACCGACTGCTCATTCATTCCAGCAACGATCTCGCTCATGGACTTGCTGCGTTCATACTTAAAAGATTTGTTTGCGAGGCAATGCCGTTAATTACGTCGATCAGCCCAAGCAGGTCTTCGGTAGATTTTTCCATCTCTGCTATTGAGCGCACCGACTCGGACATCTTATCATTTGCATCTTGTGCGGTGCTGACGAGGGTTTGCGCGCCTTCGCGCCGTTTATTCGCAATCTGAGCTAAGTTAGCAATAGAGGCATTCATCTGCTCGACGGCCGCAAGCGAGTCGGCCACTTCCTGGGCCTGCGTCTCGGCAACAACAGTCATGTTTTCAACCGATGCAGATATCTCATTCACGGAGGCTGCCGAAGCCTGTATCTCGCCGTTCAGCGACTCTAACCGCGTCCCGTTAGTTTCGGCTGCCGCTGATACCTCGCCAAGGCGATGCGCCGAGTCTTGCGTAGCTTCCATGAGCGTTTGCCCTATATCTTTCCCACTTTCCGAGGCCGCCTTCATTTCCGTAACGACTTCCTGAATGCGTTCCACAAACGCATTAAAGGCTGCGGCAATGCGGCCAATTTCATCGTTCGACTGAACTTTCAGCCGCTGTGTTAGGTCACCTTCAGCTCCAGAAATGTTCTCTAAATTTGCCAGCAATGCCCGCAGGGGCTTAACAAGAAATACGTGCATAAACGGAAAAGCCGTTGCAACGAGAAATACCAGAATAATTGCAACCAGCCCGACAATACCCCAGGCATAGGAACGCACGGCTGCATCAATCTCTGAGACATCGATCTGCATCTCAAGCTCGTTCCCCCGGAAGGTCATGACGCCGTCCTCAACGAAGTACTCCTCAGCTACGGTGCCAGCAGCCGGGACCACGCTCAGAACCTTTTCATCACTCATACGTTCAGCTAAACGGTCCAGATAGTCTTGATCCGACCTGGACTC
>JAIVHN010000037.1 GCA_020201015.1 Spirochaeta sp.
GTTGAGTGCTTAAGCGACGGCAAGCACCTGGTTTCAGATGTCGAACTGCTGCAGTCCGGAAAACATCCGGGGAAAATTAATATTACCGATACCGACAGCGCACTTGGCATTCTACGCTATTTACAGACCGAACCGGCAGTAGTTATTGTGAAACATAACAACCCGTGTGGTGTTGCTGTTTCAGACACCCTCGAAAGCGCGTATCGCAAGGCTTACTTAGCTGATGCAGTAGCTGCTTTTGGTGGCACCGTGGCGGTGAACAGAGAGCTCGACATGGCAAGCGCCGAGGCCGTTATGGAGTCGTACTCAGAGGTTGTAGTAGCGCCTGACTATGCACCCGGCGTTCTTGAGGTTTTAGCAAAACGCAAGAATTTGCGTGTCCTGCGCATAGCAAACATGCAACGGCTAGCCGACTGGATGCCGCGGCGCGTGTTAGACGCGAAGAGCCTTATGGATGGTGGTATGATACTCCAGTGGAGTTATGTATCCTCGGTGACCTCACCTGAGCATTTTCTCCCGGCTCGCAGTGAGTTTCAGGGCAAGACCTATGAAGTGCAGCGAGCTCCAACCGAGCAAGAGTACAACGATTTACTCTTTGGCTGGCTTGTGGAGTCGGGAGTAACCAGCAACTCGGTACTGTATGTAAAGGACGGTGTGACGGTTGGGATAGGCACCGGTGAGCAAGACCGTGTTGGCGTGGCCGAGATTGCACGCGATAAAGCCTATAAACGCAATGCAGAACGACTTGCACGCACGCTGTTTGGGAAATCGCTTGGCGAACTCCAGAATCCAGATGAACGCACGGAAGTGGAGAGACTTAATACCGAAGCTAACGGCGGTTTACGGGGAGCGGTCATGGTTTCCGACGCTTTCTTTCCTTTTCGCGACGGCATCGAGGTAGGGTTAAAAGAAGGAGTGGTCGCTGTTGTCCAGCCCGGCGGTTCTCTGCGCGACTACGAGAGTATTGAGGCCTGTAATGAGTACAACGCAACCATGGTATTTACCGGGCAACGTAGTTTTCGCCACTAATCTCTGATAAGGTGGAGTAATTCGAAATGAGCAGCCGCTTTTCCCACACTACTGTACTCTTGCTCGTCGTACTCGGGCTCCAGCTTGTGGCGTTAGTTGCAGGTGGAGCGTTTATACTTGCCCGTATCGACGGACTTGATCAGACACGAATACATCGTCAAGACGCATTGACCGAGGAGATTCGCAACAATTCAGAAACCCTCGAGGCAGTTGTTCGGGGCTTGCACCGTAGCAACGAAGAAACAAACGAGGTGAGGGAACTCCTTGGGCTCCCGCCGGTAAATCCGTCCGCACTCAATGAGCTCATGCAACGTACAGAACCCGACACGCAGGTGGCGCACCCGTTAACGGAAGCAATTCAGAGTCTCATTCAGCGCCAGCAGCGTGAGGATTCTCGGGATCTCTTAAGATCCTTCGTTGGCAGCTCGGATTTTTCAGACTCGGTCAAGAATATGGGGCTGCGCTACTCCGAACGCAGCGATACCGAGGGGGTGCTAACACGGAACGGTACTCGTTTTTTTCAGCTTCAAGCATCGGCGGATGAAGTATTGGTATCTCCAGCAATTGGAAATGCCGGTAGTTTCTCGGAGCCGGGCGCTTCTTTCCGTTCCTACTTGGAACGCAGCATTGAAGAGGTCGAGTCTCATTTACAGCAACTCACCCAACATCGACAGGAGTTTACCGACCTTCCTGAGCTACCCGAGGTGCGCGCAGCGCTACAAGAACGCCAAGTATCGGCTCGTGTAGCGCAGGGCGAACAGAGTACCGAACTCGAACTGCTGAACAAGTTTGGCGAGTCACTTCACACGCTGCGTTTATCCCATGAGGAAGGTGCTGTACGTGGCTTTAACTCCGGTACGGTGAGCGTCGAAGAACTCTCCGAGAAACTGCCACAGTTCATTTTGCAACTTGACAACCGTTCACGCGTTGATCGCGAGGTTTCCCGACAGCGTGATAGGCTGATTGAGCTCTTGTCTGAGCCAGGTCTCATTGAACAACTGCAACAAGCTGGTGCGCGCATAGAAACCACTCCGCGTACAACGCAACGGCACTATCTCTTTGACGTAATCGCACTTGCCGGTAGCCGCAAGATCGGTGCTCTGGGGCTACATCGCGACGATGCGACGCTCCGTCTATTTGACTCCGAGGATATCCCAATTGAACCGCTGCCGGAACTACAGGATCATATCCTGAGTACAGACTCCCGGGCAAACCAAGTGCCGGATATTTCAGTTGCCGACGGCTCCCGGACTTTTCTGCTGGTTGGTGTCCATGAGCGCATTGCAGACGTAGTCATGCTTGCGCACACGAATCCCCATAAGCAGAGCATTAGCATCCTCAGCATTCCGCGTGACCTTTTTTATCGTGGTCGCCGAGTGAACACGGTCTACCAGGTGTACGGTGTAGATCGACTTATGCGTGAGCTGCAAGAAGTTACGGGTGTACCTATAGATGACTACATCATGGTTGATATGTATGCCTTTATCGATGTGGTCGATGCAGTAGGCGGGGTTACTATAGAGCTCGAAGAACCGCTGCACGACCCAAAGTTTTTAGTGCGGAACGAGGGCGTCTGGACAACCCTTGCGTATGATGCCGGTTCGCAAGAGCTTAGCGGGATAGAGGCGCTGCGTGTTGCACGTTCGCGCGGGACCAGCTCGGATTTCGAACGTTCCCATCGACAACAGCAAATTGTGGAGGCGGTACTGGATAGCATGCGAACGATGTCGCCCAACCAGCTACAACAGGCTGCTCGCTCCATATTCCGGCACCTCGACAGTAGTCTGAGCCCTATAGCGGCCGTGAACTACCTTCTTCGCTATAAGGACTATGGCTTTGAGCGGCGCGATGGGTTGGACACCTCGAATGTGCTTTACCACACATACTCTAATCTGTATTTTCAGGGTAAGGCACCCGATGCGGAAGTAGATGAGGATTTTAACAAAGGGGCCTGGATCCTCCTGCCGATCAATGACGACTGGAACGAGGTCCGAACCTACGTGCAGTCAATTATACTTGGAGATCGCTCATGAAAGACTTACTGCATAGCACAGCCTCGACCCAAGACCTGGTCAAGACGGGAACCAAAGGGGTTGCCGCAGTTGTTGTTGGGGGTGCGTTACTTCTGTTACGGGGATTCGGCGGTATTTTTGGTATAGTACTTGGTGGTGCATTGGTTGTTTTTGGTAGTACCGTGAGTGCAAGAGCGGATACCACAGACGACCGGGTTGGAGGGCTCATGAGCATAGCTGCAGGCGTGCTAACAATCCTTGCATCATTACCGCTTGTGGGGGGTATTGCTTCCTTTCTTATGGGCTTTGGTGGATTTAGTCTGGTAGCATATGGCGGCGTAGAGGTATTTCGTTTCTTTCGAACTGCCCGCCGACGCAAACGAGGAGTATAAACGTGCCGTGGAAACTAATCTTTTTTCTTGTTCTCATGGGATTGGTAGTGTTTTTCGCGGGGTTCAACCTGGGAAACGCTTCCGATATTTCTTTTGGTTTTCACATTTTTTATGATGTACCCGTGTTTCTCAGTCTTGCCATTGCTTTTTTTGCTGGCGCCGCCGTCACATTGCCTTTTAGTTTCAGCAAGTACTTGAGCAAGAGGGCGCGTCCTCCGAAACAAAAGAAAGAGAGTAAGAGGAAAGGAAAAGCCCCACATGCACCAACCGATAGTAGTCTGCCGACACTTCCACACTAAGGACAAGATCAAGCTGCGTAGCCTGCGTGGTGTAGCATTAACCATTATCTTTACAAGCGTAGCTTTTTTGCTGTCTGCGCAAACACCCTCAAGCGAGCTGAGTTTTGCCAATTCACTCCAGCGCCTGGAGCGCCAACCGGAGCACCCACAGTTCTTTGAACGACTGATCGATACTGCTCTCCTGGCCGAAAGTCCGGGATTAGCCTCGGACATCCTTCTAAAACACCGTGATCGCGTTCAACAACCGCGGGAGCTTGCTGAGATCGATCTGCTGCTTGGACGGTTTGCGCAAATCCGTTCCAATCTTACTAGCGCTCTTGAGTACTATTCTGCAGCAGCTGAGGCGGATACGCCGTTTAAACCCCGGGCCTTAAGTGCGCTCGCTGCGTTGCAGTTGGAGATAGGGGAGTTGGAGAGAGCACTCGATACGGCCGAACAAGCTGCTGAACTCCTGGGTAGCACGAGATCGGCAACGGACGAGTTGAGTGTGTCGAGTGAGAACACCTTGGGCTATTGGAGTTTGGAGAAAAGTTGGGAACGCACGCTGCTGACGCAGGCCTCGGCTTTGGTCGGCCTTGAACGTAGAGATCAGGCTCTTGAGCTGCTTACAGCCGCCACACGCGAAACGAGCCCCAGAGCAACACCTGCAGTACTGTTACGCCTTATAGAGCTGGCATCTGAACAAGACGACGAAACCCTACTATCTGACACATACGATACGCTGGTAGAGGCATACCCCGACAGCCCTGAACGTCGGCTGGCAGCGCGCTACCGAGAAAGCGGTACCGCAGGAGTTGTGGGCGCGGATCTGGTTGAGTATTTTCCCAGTCCTTCGCGTGTGCTCTCCGGGGGGAGCCCAGAGATTGCCACACGCCGAGCGCCCAGTGCTACCGACATCGACACGCCCGATAACAACACCGTCGATAACGCCACCGAACCCGGCTCTGAACCCGACGCGGTCGATAGCCCGGAGCCCGATGCTTCCACGGAACACAATGTATACGGTGTACAGACAGGATCATTCCGTGATGCGGAAAACGCGCAGTACATGGTGCAGGATCTACAGGAAAGAGACTTTCAAGCCCGTCAACGCAATCGCACTGTAGGCAACAACGAGTTTTATCAGGTGTATGTCCCGGTCGACGGGGGAGATCCCCAAGAATTGCTGGTGCAGCTTAAGGAACTGGGCTTTGAGGGCTTTCTTCTGTTTCAGTAGCGTCTACTCTTCGTCTTCTTCTTCATGAATCTCTATCTGCTCAAAGCGCCGGGTACCACTACTTTCTACCGAAATTATGCCGTCCACCTGTAGACGAGCCGGTGTAAGCTCTATGCGCCGTATGGTGCGATCGTCACTTTGTGTTTCGCTGTACTCAAATCGATAGGTCTCTTTATTCGTCACGAGCCCGTTCTGGTTAATCATTTGTAACTGTAAAACCGGTGAACCAAGTTCATACAGAGCAAAGGCCCCACTCATCTCGGAACCGTTCTGTCGCATAGTGAACAGTGGCGAGGCGAAGAATATTTCCTCGCCGCTGTCCGCGCGAAATAGTCCATCCGGCACCTTCTCTATTCCACGCGCAACACTAGCTCCTCGATAAAGTAGACTTTCCTGCAAGCCTTGTGTAAGCCGTCTATAGGTACCGTCCCATATGTCGGTACCTTCCAAGTCCAGGCTAATGCTGTCGATGGAGGAAATAGCAATTGAGGCTTGTCGTCGCACCGTCTGAATTGACTCGTTACGAACATTTACCCATAAGCCCGGTCCGGTGCGGTAAACAGTCTTGTAGGAATTCATCCACAGGTAGGACTCTTGCGTGTCTCCGCGATAAAACACAATGCTCTCACGCACAGGATCAAAAAACACCAGTTCACCGTCGGCCGTAGGTCCTGACTCGCGAAACCAGGGGCCGGATAGAAAATCGTGAATGACGTCGGTCTCCGCATCGTACAATGCTGCCAGCTGAGCCTCTTCAATTCCGGTGCCGGGAATTTCCTCATCGGCACCCACGATAAAATCCCCCCGACCAGGGTGGTAATAGTAGGTGGTCTTTATCAGATCAAGTGGATTGTCACCCTCTTCGTTCCGCTTGTACACGGCGACCGGGAAAGCAGCCCCTAAGGCTTGTGAGTTGTTGTAGGCATCAGAGCGCTCTGTTTCTTCAATCTCGATACTCGCGTCTGCCACGACTGAGAGTATCGGCTCAAAGTACAACTGTGATCCGCTGGGGGAACTGCTGCGGCGAAAAACATCAAGTGTCTGGTTACCTCGATTGTCGGTGCCAAAGGCAACGATCTCGGGATTCTGATCTCCGGTAATGTCTTTGTTGTAGACCGCAAAAGTCCGGATATTATTTGCCCCCGTTACGCCTTCCCAAACAGGGATGTAACTTCCACGGATTCCGTCAAAAGCAGCCACAAGCAGCCGAATGCGGTCACTCGAATCGTCTCTCCCTTTGTAGACAATAATCTGCTCGTCCATCTGATCCAGATCTAAATTGGCATTGATGATCTGCGACACCACATAGTCTTGTGAAAGCGACACCTTAGGTTGGGGTGTTTCTTCACGGTCTTGAATGCTCACCGCGGTGCGAGGCCGGTTCGAAAGTGAAATATCTCCTCCGGCAGCAGGGACTATGTACCGCGGGCCATTTACCGAATGTGTCGCCAGCTCCGGCTCTCCGTTCCGTAACCCGGCAGCTACCAAAAGAATTACTGCCGACAAACCAAAAACGCCAAGTGCCGCCGCTATGAAAATCTTTCGGAGGTCAAGCATAGATGTAGTATGCAGGGAGAGAGCCTTCTTTGAAAAGCCCCTTATGCAAACGCAGTCTCGATAGGAGTTTCGAAACAGCAGCGGTACGGCTTTGACAAAGCTCCATGTTTTCCGGCATTATTCAGCATGGAAAGCCGCAGTATTTACGACAATATCTCGCCCTTAGATCATAGATACTATGAAAGCAATCGCGAGTTGTTTGATGCCTTAGGACCTTATCTAAATGAGCAGGCATCGGTACGCTATGCCACCCAAGTGGAGTGCGCCTTGCTCGCGACCCACCTTGAGGCCCGCAACGAGCTGGACACCGAGACCGAAGCGCTGCTCGACCAATTGCCACAGCTCATAGACCCGGCCGAGGTGTATGAAGAGGAGCGCACCACACAGCACAATGTCAGGGCCTTGGTGAATGTTATTGCACGCCGACTGCCCGAACGATGCAAGCCCTTTCTCCACAAAGGCGCAACCTCGGTCGATATACTCGATACGGCAGCAGCGCTGAGGTATCGAGATGCGGTGAGACAGGTTTTGGCGCCACTACTTGCCGATCTCGTACTTGATCTTGCGGCGCTGAGCCTACGTGAAGCCGATACACCACAAATTGGACGGACCCATGGCCAGCATGCAGTGCCCATTACCTTTGGTTTTGCAATTGCCGAGTATACCGCGCGGCTGGGAAAGTCGGTGGATGCGCTTGTGGCTTGCGCGGATAATTTGCGGGGTAAACTTGCCGGTGCAGTGGGGGCGTACAACGCCACGTCATTGCTTTACGCCGACCCCGAAGACTTTGAACGCCGCCACCTATCGCGGTTGGGCATTGAACCGGCCGAGTACTCCACCCAAATGGTGGAACCTGAGTATTTGTTACGCATGTTGCAGGAATGTAACGTAGCCTTTGGAATCATTGCAAACCTGGCCGACGACTTGCGCCACCTGCAACGCAGCGAAATCGGAGAACTCCGGGAGCACTTTGGTGCCGGGCAGGTAGGTTCATCTACCATGCCGCAAAAGCGGAATCCATGGAACAGTGAGCATGTCAAAAGCTTGTGGAAAGCTTTCAGCCCGCGAATTCTTACCTACTACATGGATCAGATATCCGAACATCAACGCGATCTTTCCAACTCGGCATCTGCCCGTTTTATTCCTGAGTTTTTGGCCGGACTTGCAGCTGCTGCATCACGGATGCGGCGCATAATCTCCGGCCTACAGGTAGACCGCGAGGCCATGCAGCGAAACTTGCGAATGACCGGTCCGATGGTACTGGCCGAGGCCGCGTATATTCTACTTGCAGAGGCGGGTTTTCCCGACGGACACGAGCGTGTCCGTCGTCTCACTCTTGAAAGTGAAGCGCAGGGGCTCAGCT
>JAIVHN010000038.1:0-4414 GCA_020201015.1 Spirochaeta sp.
CTCGGTTCGGGCCATATCCTGCAGAAATAAAACCTCAGCAGATGCATGTCGGCTGTCGCCGATCATGTCGTCAAGAAACTGTTGTTGAATGAGAACTTCTTTCATGTACGTCCGCAATGACAACCGCTCAGCTGCGGGCATTTGCTGATAGCGTTCAGTGCTGAAATTGCCATTCTCGAGAAATGCTGGATACCGCGCAAGCTCTGTATCGACGCGATCGTCGGATACGTCCATTCCCCCGCGTTCAGCATAGTACATAATAGCTGTGTGCACCGTGGCCGATTCAAATGCCTGGCGCCAAATTGAGTAAAGCTGCGCCTCAAGATTTTGCGAGCCAGCCTGGTTTTGTTGTTCGGCGATTGCTCTCAGCTGCCGTTCAAAATAGTTGCCCCGGGTGTACTCAATAGGCTGTCCCCGGTAACTTCCGAACTGTATACGTG
The DNA here is from genome assembly GCA_020201015.1 of Spirochaeta sp. Lineage (GTDB taxonomy): Bacteria > Spirochaetota > Spirochaetia > DSM-27196 > SLAA01 > SLAA01. The sequence continues at coordinate 441 of JAIVHN010000038.1, forward strand.
CCGATGATCCGCCTCCACCCATACTTCCGCCGATTGCAGGCGCTCCTATGAATGTCACAGTGGCAAGAATGAAAACGATGACACTGCCAATATACAGCCCTGTGCGCTTATTGGCTGGATCTTTCTTTTTCTCAGGTTTAGAGGGGTCGTCTTTGCGGGCCATGGTAATCCTTGTAGAGTGGAAGTAGTGTCTATTCGGCACCTTGCGTTGATATCCATGTAGATGTAGGCAGGCACCTACGAAAAAATAGCATGCAGAATTCGGAATGTCAATTGAGGCGAGGCGCTTGACAAAAAGACGGGTGATTGACTATAGTGCCGTCAATCCCAAGGGGGCGTGGCGAAGTTGGTTATCGCGCCGGCCTGTCAAGCCGGAGATCGCGGGTTCAATCCCCGTCGCTCCCGAGAATCCCCCGCGAAAGCGGGGTTTTGTTTTTTACGGGCTGTAGCGCAGGGGCTAGCGCGCTCGGTTCGGGACCGAGAGGTCGGCGGTTCAAATCCGCCCAGCCCGAGACACGAAAAAAGGCCAGCGCAGCGCGCTGGCCTTTTTTTGTGTTTGGCGTTGGGGCGGATTTGAAACGAGTGAGCGCCGAGCGGGAGCGAGGAGTAGCCGCCAGGATGGCGGCGGCAGCGAACGAGGCGGGTCGGAGTGAGCCGCAGGGAAGCGGCGAGCGAAGAGCAAATCCGCCCAGCCCGAGACACGAAAAAAGGCCAGCGCAGCGCGCTGGCCTTTTTTTGTGTCCGAGCCTTCGCCACCGAGCGTTGGGACAAATTTTATAGGGAAGCGTCTCACGTTTGGGGCGAGCTCGTTTGTCTTCTTGCAGTTTGCGTGTATAATGCTACGCGGGTGAAACGAAGGAGCACGCACAGAGATGCAACAAGAACTTTCCCGACGTGACCGGTTTATCCAGCACATTACTCTGCACTCAAACTTTAACCGTGCCGATGACCTGGCAAGTGGTTTTACACACCTGTTTGGTGCGTTGCTGAGTGTTGTAGGCACCGTTTTGCTGGTGCGACAGGCGCTCACGCACCATCTACGTACTCATAGCTGGTACTTATACTCCAATCATGCTTAGGGTTGGTGGTGCGCCGGGAAATGCGGTGCTGATCGGGGCCTGGAGCTTCACGGTGTTCGGAATTATCTTCAAGCTGATTTTCTGGGGACGTTACGGAGTCTTGCATGTGCTGTTGTATATTCTCATGGGTTGGATGGTTGTGTTTATCTGGCGCGATGTCGCAGCCGTGCTTCCGCTTGAGTTTTTGTACTGGGCGCTTGCCGGGGGAATTACCTACACGGCCGGAACCCTGGTATATGCTTTGAAAAAGGTACCTTTTCATCATGCTGCCTGGCATCTTTTCGTGTTGGGAGGCAGTATTTGTTTCTTTTTTGGAATTTATTTTCATCTGCCGTGTGCATAAGATGAGGTGCATAAGGTGAATAGTTTTGCATGTAACGAGCAAGGAGTGTAGCCAATGAAAGTGATGTTGATGACGAATGAATTCCCTCCGCATGTATATGGCGGAGCGGGAGTGCACGTGGAGTATCTCTCTAAAGAGATGGCGCGAATTGCGGACGTTGAGGTGCGTAGTTTTCACGACCAGGATGAGGAACTACTTGACGGCAAACTGAAGGTAAGTGGCAACAAGCTGACCGGGGCCGAGTATGACGGATGCCCTCCTGAGTTCGTTTCTCCGCTTAAAGCGCTTTCAACCGGCCTGCTCTGGAATGGGAAGGGAATTGAAGCCGATGTAGTTCATTGCCACACCTGGTACGCCCACTTTGGTGGATTGGTAGCAAAACAGCTGTATAGCTTGCCACTTGTTATCACGGTCCACTCGCTGGAGCCGCTGCGTCCATGGAAGCGTGAACAACTTGGCCACGGCTACGATCTTTCAACGTGGGTCGAACGGACCGCTCTGGAAACAGCTGATAAAATTATTGCCGTTTCAGGGAGTACCCGTGACGACATCGTTCGTCTGTTCCCCTCGGTTGATCCGGCCAAGATTGAGATTATTTATAACGGTATCGATATACATGAGTATTCGCCCGGGGGTGATCCGGAGGTGCTGCATAATTACGGCATAACCCCCGAGAAGCCCTTCGTGCTGTTTGTAGGCCGCATGACACGGCAGAAAGGTTTGCTGTACTTGCTCAAGGCGGCTCATGACCTTGATCCCGATATACAGTTGGTGGTGTGTGCTGGCGACGCCGATACCCCCGAGATGCGGCGTGAGCTTGAGGACATGGTTGCCAAGCTTCGCGAAAAGCGTAGCGGAGTTGTCTGGATTCCGGAAATGCTACCGCGAGCTACCGTTATTGAACTCTATGCGCAGGCTACCGTGTTCTGCTGCCCCTCGATATATGAACCCTTTGGAATTATTAACCTTGAGGCTATGGCTTGCGGGACTCCGGTGGTTGGAAGCGCGGTGGGTGGCATCAAGGAGGTTGTGGTGCATGGAGAAACCGGTCTTTTGGTTGATCCGGAAATCCCGGAGATTGCCCCACACGACCCGCGCGACCCCGATGCGTTTGCAGCCGAGCTTGCGTCGGCAATAAACTTGGTCGCCGGTGATCCGGAACGTGCGGCGGCAATGGGTGAGGCAGGCCGCCGGAGAGTAGAGGAGATTTTTAGCTGGGAGGGTATTGCTCGTCGGACGCTCGAACTCTATGAGGGTCTCTGCTCTTAATCTACGCCGCTCAACTACAAGATACGCCGCGCAATTACGAGAGAACGCCCTACCAAGAGAACGCCGGTGGTGTACAGTGACACCACCGGCCAAATTTTAAAACTCTTGGCATTCACCTCTTCATTTTTTGTAAATTATTCCGACCATAGACAATAGTATGGACTCTAAGCTCGTTTGCATTGTTGCACTTGCTCTTGTTTTCTCTCACTCAATTGGAGCTGATGAGCTCTTTCACGTAGTTGAAACCGGACAAACACTCTACTCAATCTCAAGACGGTATGAAGTACCGGTCGACGCCTTGAAAGAAGCAAACAACATAACCGACCCGACGCGCATCAGGGTCGGCATGCAACTTATAATTCCAGGACTCTACGAGGTTCAACGCGGGGATACCCTCTACCGGATTGCGCGAATGCACAGCATGGCGGTTGACGAGCTACGAACGCTGAACAGCTTGGAGGAGGGCGATATCCTCCGAGTCGGTCGGCTTCTGTATGTACCGCTCAACGACGGAGGGGATGCGACTGCTACGACGAGCGACGCCAGTTCGACGACATCGTTATCCGGCGCGCTTGACAGCACGACCACATCTTCTGCAGCACGTATCGACTCGGGGAACGCCACCCGCACGGCGCGCGATTCCAACACGGTAATTGACGTTGAGGGATACTGGCCGCACCCAGGAACACGTGAGAGCCTTGACGGGAAATTCCGTGGGGTTGCGATTTCGGGCACACCGGGTGACCCGGTACAGGCGGTGGCCTCCGGGCGGGTCGTCTATGCCGGACCCCACTCTACATTTGGGCAGGTTGTGTTTGTGCAGTCGGCTGCCGGTTATATATATGTCTATGGCGGAAATGAAACTGTACAGGTAAGCGTGGGCGAGTCGGTCCGGGCTGGGAGCGAGATCGGTATACTCGGACGAGCTCCGGCCGACGAGAACTCAAGACTATACTTCAGCGTATGGAAAAACGATAACTTCATAGATCCCATTACAGCTCCAAGGGGGTGATCGTGGCCAGAAACGGCACGGATTCATTAAATCAGGAATACGACAACGATCCACTGTCCTATTATCTGCGGCAGATCTCTACTTATCCCTTGTTGAATGTGGAGATGGAGCGGCAACTTGGCCGCGAAATTGACGCCTTGCGCGAAGAACTTGCGGAGCTTGTCGAGGCTTACAAGGCCGAAAAAGTTGATCACGACGACTATGAGACACGCAGCACTGAGCTCGAGCGGCTCCTTGTAGAACGCAAGAACGTCATGATTAACGCCAACCT
>JAIVHN010000038.1:4493-15090 GCA_020201015.1 Spirochaeta sp.
TTCGTATCCCGCTCAACATGCTAAATATGATCAAAAAGTGGTACTTGGTTGCGCGTCACCTTACGCAGGAACTTGGCCGCGATCCGGGTCCCTACGAGGTCTCAAAATACCTTGCAGTTTCCAACCGAAAAGTTGGCGACATTTTAATGCTCTCACAGGACGCTACCTCTCTTGACGCTGCGGTAGATGAAGAAAGTAACACCAGTCTTGCTGAGCTGCTGGAGGATCATCGTAGTGAACAGCCCTTTGATATGGCTTTTCACTTGACTTTACAGGAGACTTTGAACGAGGTTTTGTTGCAACTTAGTGAACGCGAAATGCGGATTATTCAGCTGCGTTTCGGTCTAGGAGGCAACGGAGCATGTACCTTAGAAGAAACCGGCAAGGCCTTAGGTATAACACGAGAACGCGTACGACAAATTCAGCAAAAAGCTATAGCAAAACTTGGACAGTTCGAGGAAATTCGAGAGCTTCAGGGACGCTACTAACAAGCGTTGGGACGCTACGTACAAGCGTCGGTTTAAACAAATGATCGAGTTCGACAAAGTTACGACCCGAGGTGGTGACAGGGGTGAAAGCGGTCTTTACAACGGTGAAAGGCGATCCAAGCACGACATGTTATTTGAGGCCTTGGGCGATGTCGACGAGTTGACTGCTGCCCTGGGCATCGTGCGATTCGAACTGGGCGAACTGCATGCAGGTGATAGTATTTTTGAGGCACAACAGGTGCTGTTCAAAGTTGGAGCACAGGTAGCCACCCCCGTTACCGATCCACTGTACAAGAAAATCCACATAGTCGAGACGAGTGATATAGATACTCTGGAACTGCATCTTAAACGCTTACTTGATCACACCGAAATTGGCCGAGTGTTCATTACTCCTGGCGAACAACGATGCTCGGCATATATTGATGTTGCGCGCACTGTTTGTCGAAGGGCTGAACGAAGCATTGTTCGCTGTATTCGTGAACGGCGCATGAGTTATCTTGCTGAGTCGCAAAACTACCTAAACCGGCTGTCCGACTACCTCTTTGTGCTTGCCCGAGCCTCGGAACAAGACAAGCTATCGTGAAGAAGGCTCTCTGGGGCGACGGCGCTAATATGTTTATCCAGCATGCGGTCACCATCAAATGTAAAACGGGTATTGAGGTACTCGCCGGACAAGGCTCGTGGTAACCAGTGTCTATCATCTTCCCACATCCGGTCATACGGCATGTCGGAGATACTGCACCAGAATGGGTCGGCCTCCGGAGTTGAGATTAAGGAGCCGCTATAGGTGTAGGCACGGAAAACAAGGGCCCGGAGATTGTATCCGTCAAGAAAGCGGAAATGTAGCCGGGTAATGGGAGTGAGTTCGTGCGGAGTGAGCCCGACTTCTTCCTCGGTCTCGCGGATGGCCGCGTCAAGGTAGTTTTCGCCGTCTTCGAGACGACCACCTGGACCATTTATTTTGCCTGCTCCCAGCCCACGCAGCTTGTGAATGAGCAGAATTTGATCCTTGACCGTTATAAAGCACAAGACTGCTTCGTCGGTGACCGGTAGATTACTCCAGTCGTGCTCGACATTGGGTAATATATTGAAACTCATACAACTCCTATCGTCCAGTAGGGTACTCATGTTGTAGATTATTGGCAAGGAGCTTATGAAAGATTACGAAGCTGATGGAATGAAAGTCCAAGATAGCGGAACCGGATCCACCGAACCACGCGCGGAGGAGCTGATAATCTCAATCTACAGCCAAATACAGGCCCGCCGTGAAGCCGGTGAGCCCTGCGGGCACGTTGTCATGTCCGTGGCTACATATCGTTGTATTCAGGCGTATCGGGCCCGTTTGGGAGAACTGCCGGAAGGACGCGAAGACTACCTTGGACGGTACGAACTTTTTGGCTTACCGGTCTTGATTGACGACATTGAAGGCTGCCGGGTTGTTGAGTAGATGTGAACCCAGCACACGGACGGCTGTCTGCATGAGTTCATCCGGCTCAAGTGGCATTGGGTGTGTAAAAAAACTTTTTATTTCTGCCCAGCCAGTGTCGGTGGCCGCGCCCGGCACCGCGAGTCCAGCGCTCCCGGATGCAGCGCTCCCGGATCCAGCGCCGTTGCTGAGCAGCCGCTGGAGCATAGTTCGGCGGATCCGCGGATAAAACGCAACCCGAGCTTTGGGGATTCCCAGTGAGCGTCGTAGATCCTCTATGGCATCGGGGAGGCCGCCAATTTCATCTACAAGTCCAAGACGTACCGCATCATGCCCGGACCATACCCGACCCTCGGCAAGCGGAGCAATCTCGGCTGGCGGCCTTTTCCGGGCCTCGGCGGTTCGTTCGATAAAAGCCTGGTAAATCCTATCCATTTCTTCCTCCAGCATACGTCGTTCGTCGCTGTTAGGTTTGCGTAGCGAACTTGGAAAGTCGGCCGACGGGTGTGTCCTCAGAGTTGATACCGAGATACCAAAGCGACGAAGCATGTCGTGCAGGTTCACCAAAACGCGAATGACGCCTATGGAGCCGGTAACGCTCAGGCTCTCAGCAAAGCTGCGACGGGCGGCAAGAGAGAGCCAGTACCCACCAGAAGCCGCTACCGTTCCCATAGAGGCGTACAGAGGTTTCTCCATGGCAAGCTGTTGGAGTGCTTGGTAAATATTTTCGGATGCAGTGGCCGACCCGCCGCCGGAATTAATGCGCAGGACAACTCCCACGACTCGTCGGTTTTTGCGTAGTTTTTCGATGTAAGACGTGAAGTTTTCATCACCGACGGCCTGGCCCATAAGCGGTAACCGGCGCGACCGACCATCAACAATGGCGCCCTCGAAACACAACACAGCAATGTGCTTGCCTCGGCCGTAGCGGCCCTTGAGGCGGAATGGCTTGGCCTTCTTTTCCTTGCGCGCACGCCGCTTTGCTTGCCACTCGGGCGGTGTGGTCAATGCGGTACAGAAGCCTTTCTCCACGGCCGCACGGGCCGAGATAATGCCGTACTCAGCCGCCGATTCCAACCTTTTAAGCGGCTTTCTCAATGCCTCGGCAGAACGCATGGATATAGTTTCCCAGCGCTGTCTTTGGAGTTCGTCGTACTGTTCCTTACTGAGCGGGTCGACTCGGTCGTGTTTCAGGGAGTCTGCAGCCGACTTGTAGCGGCCCCGGCGGAAGACCTCAATACCTATTTTACTTTCGGCAAGTAGTTTGCGAAAGAATAAAAGTTCGGATGATAATCCAAGGAGAGAGAACGAACCGAGCGGGTGTATGTAACGGGTGTCGCATACCGAGGCTAAAAACAACTCACCAGGGCCGTACTCCATTGCATAGAATTCCAGTTCCTTGCCAGAGTTGCGCATGCGTTCCAGTTCGCGTCTAACCGCTTCAAGCCCGGCATAACCCGCCTTAGTAAAGCTGGATTCACACCGGATGCATACACGTTGAATTTTTCGGGATCTTATTACCCGCTGCACAGTCTCTAAAAACTGGTCGTAGCGAAATGAGTCTTGTGAGCTTGGGGGTGCCAAACCCGGCACAAGTGGTCCGGTATCGCGAAAGCTTCCGGCAAGTCGTATTTCAAGATAGCGCACACATATGCTCCTTGTTGAATGTCAATTTTAGTATAGCCTGAGTGTTCGTTCATGGCTACATTCTGGAGTATGCAGCAGATTGTGATAGTTGGTGCCGGACCGGTTGGAATGGCCGTAGCGGCGTTGTGTGTGGAACACGGTGCCGAGCCCTATGTGGTGGAACGGCGTCTGCAGGCCCGTGAGGGATCTCGTGCTATTGGGGTGGCACCGGCCTCACTTGAAATACTCGGCCGACTTGGACTCGAGCAAGCAATGCTCGAGCGCGGAGTACCGGTGCGGGCAGCCTATGTGCATAACGAACACCGCGTTCTTGGTCGGCTCGACTTCTCCGAAATATCTGGCCGTCACCCGTATATCCTTGTTGTCCCTCAGGTGGAGACCGAGGAGTTGCTGCGCCAACACCTCACCCAACAAGATGTCGCAGTCCACGAAGGGTGGACTGTTGAGAGCCTGTCTGCAGGAGCTGAATCCTGCGAGTCGGTTCGGCTTCAACTGCAGCGGACTGAGGTCGATGTCGTGACCGGCAAGCCGCCGCTATCCTCCAATATCGCGGAGCTGCAATCCCAGTACGTGGTGTGCGCCGATGGCTTTCGTGGACAGTTAGCCGCGCAGCTTGGTCTATCTTCTCCGCCGCATTACTTGCCGTATCACTTTGTTATGGGAGACTTTCATGATAGAAGCGCGCTTGGGGCGGATGCTCATTTGTGGTTTACCAGCTTTGGTGCGGTTGAGTCGTTCCCGTTGCCAGCGGGAAAAAGGCGGTGGATAGCACAACTTCCCAGCGACCGTTCTCAGGAGCTTTCCAAAGATGGCACCGACGACGTAGCGGAACTTGAGCGACTTGTTTATGAGCGGACTGGGTTTTCATTGCGGAGCGAGGATTGTTCCTGGCGGAGTTCTTTTCAACCGGTAACCCGAATAGCTAGTGAGGCTGCCGTCGGCCGGTGTTTTCTTGCAGGTGATGCGTTGCATGCCATGTCTCCCATTGGCGGCCAAGGGATGAACTCGGGCATTGCCGATGCTGAACTCCTGTCCGAGCTCTTAGTGGAGCTTGTACGGTTTCCGGCGGACGCAGCGGGCTCGCATGGCCCACATGGCTCGCATGGCCCACAATTGTCCTTGAGTCGTGCTCGGAAGGTGTATGCAAAGGCCCGACTGCGGGCCGGTTCATCTGCCGCCTCGCGTGCGGGGGTTGGTACCCATATTGGTTCTCTGCGCGGACGCGTAGGTTCAGGCGTTCGCAGTACTCTAATCCAGGCGGCCCTTAACTCGCCACTGCAGAAACACCTTGCGTCACATTTTGCAATGCGTACTATTCCCTACCGGCGTGCAGCGCATGCCGTAACACGCATGCACTAAACGGCGGGTCCGTACGCAAAGCACAACTCCAACAGTCCAAACATTCGTAGTTGGCGCTCGGGGCCGCTGAATCCTTCTTGCTCCAGGATCTCGTTAAAGCGGGTACGGTCTGGATAATGGGCTAGGCTCCGAGCAATGTAGCCATAGACCGCTGCATCTCGGTGAAGAATTAAGCCCCAGAGACTGCCCCACATGTGCAGCAGCGCAATGGAGACACTACTCACCACCCGAACAGGGGAACGTGAGAATTCAAGTACAGCTAAGAGGCCGCCAGGTGCAAGTACCCGGCGAACTTCAGCAAGTGTTTGCGACAAGTTTGGAGCATTGCGTAGCGCGTAACCTGCAGTAACCAGAGTGAACTCATTCTCTGCAAAAGGGAGAGAGGACATGTCGGCCTCAATAAATCTAACGCTAGCGGTTCTGTCGGCAGTCGAGATTTCCGAAGAGGTTTTGAGACGCCGTTTGGCCTCCGCCAGCATGTCGGGATTTAGATCTACGCCAAGTATCTCGGCATGTGGGAACCGCTCAGCCAAGGCCAGCGTGAGATCTCCGGTTCCGCAGGCAAGGTCAAGAATGCGCATACCGGCGCCGCCACTGCCGCTAGTGATTCCAGCCTCGTTGCTACTGCCCGCGTGTGTATCCGCAAGACGTTTCTCGCACTCTTGCAAGAGATCGCGTTTCCAAGCCTGATCGCGGCCAAAGGATAGTACCCGGGTTGCGGTTGTATACTGCGGTGCAACGGTACTGAAGAGAGTACGGTTGTAGCTGCGTTTGGACTCGGCCGAGGCGAAGATATCGCCCTGCTCTTTCTCACGAAGTCCCTCACGAGGAGTCTCATTGGGACCCTCACGAGGTGATGAACTTTGTTCGGGATTCTGCGACTGCATCTGCTTGCTCCTGGCGTGAAGCTACTGTACACTACCAATTATGTCAAACTTGAAGAATCCAGTATACATTACCGATATCGCAACCGCTGTTCCGCGCAAATCCTATTCGCAGGATTTAGCCCGTCGGTTTATAACTCGGCTGCCACGATATACCGAAGAGCAGAAGACCTTCCTCAACCGCGTGTACGAAGGCACCGCTATTGAGAAACGACACACAGTTGTTGAAGACTACGACAAAGAGCCCTCCGAATATGAGTTTTACGCGCAGAACGCCGAGCTCGAACCTGAGCCGGGCTTAGAGCAAAGAAATGACTTGTTTATTCAGCATGCTCGCAGTCTCTCAATTGAGGCGGTACGCACATTACTTGACTCGCGACCCGGCCTTGACCCACACAGCATTACCCACTTGATTACGGTAAGTTGCACCGGTTTCTCGGCACCAGGCTTTGACTTTGACATTATGCAACAGATTCCGCTTTCAAGTTCGCTTCATAGGTTTCATCTTGGGTTTATGGGGTGTTATGCTGCATTTCCGGCTATGAAGCTGGCGCACAGCATATGCACGGCCGACCCTGCGGCGCGAGTCTTGATTGTTAACGTTGAGCTCTGTTCGCTGCATCTGCAACTCAAAGCAGAGACCGACATCATGGTTGCAAATGCCTTGTTTGCCGACGGTGTAACCGCAACCCTCATGAGTGGTGAAGCCGGACTTACCAAAGGCAGAAATGCTTTAGCGCTGCATGGGTATGCCTCACGCGTAATTGACAATAGCGTCGGGGACATGGCTTGGAAAATTGGCTCTACAGCCTTTGACATGCGACTTTCGGTGTATGTGCCCAAGTTTATTCAAAAAAATATTGGGACGGTTGTAGATGATCTGCTGCTTCAAGTTGGACACACACGTGACGATGTCCAAACCTGGGCTATTCATCCCGGTGGCCGTGCAATCCTTGACCGTACAGCCAAAGCGCTGGAGCTTGAGGATGGCGCGCTTGACAACTCATTTGCGGTACTACGGGAGTACGGCAATATGAGTTCGGCCACAATCTTCTTCGTGTTGAAACGCATTCTTGAACAGGGCAATGCCGGGCTCATTTTTGCCGCTGCCTTTGGCCCCGGCCTCACGGTTGAGTCGGCCATACTTGAGGCGGTATAGATGCGGGGCCGAAAGGCCACGCCATGGTGGCCGGATCTCGCGCGCAAGGTGTACCATGCAGAGCTTATGGATGCACTTGACAGCGATGCGCGTCAGCTGCGGCGCACCCTGCGGCAGTTCCCGCTCTTAAATAACGCGCTCTCCCGCACACGGTTTTTGCTTGAGCGGTACATTGTGAGGGACATACAGCGCCGCCAACTGCAGCATGTGCGCATCTTAGATGTTGGGGCTGGCGGGGGTGATATTGCCCGGTACCTGGTCAGGCGGCTGGAACGCATTGCCGGGGTGCAACTCAGTGTCGACTGCTGCGAGGCTGACCCGCGCGTGGCCGCCTTTGCGCGGCGGGCGTGCTCACGTTTTGACGCTATACGCGTGCTCGAGCGTTCAGTGTTTGATCTTGACGGCCCGCCGTATGACTACATCATAAATAATCATTTTTTGCATCATTTGCGAGAAGAGCATCTTACCGCCTTTCTGAACTTAACCCGGAAGCTATGTGGTGGTCTTATGCTGTGCAATGATCTTGAGCGCTCACGCAGTTCGTATCTGGCCTACCGCGCCTTGGCACCCATTGTTTTGCGCGACAGCTTTGCAGCGTATGACGGCGCGCTTTCAATTCGCCGCGCCTATGTAGTGCCCGAACTCAAGCAGCTGGTGGCACACAGTTCCTGGGCGGGAAGCGCTCGGGTTGGTAGGCTTGAACCCGGCCGAGTATTCATTCTCGGGCGGGCTACAGGGATTACAGCTTAGAACTACCAGCGTTCATTCGCTAGTTCTTGAGCATCTTCCAGACTACGTTGTTGACGTACGGATAGACTTGATTTCTGCTGCAGTTCGGATATTACCCAGTCAAGTATGCCGCGACCCTCTTGTCTGTCGGACTCTGAAGCAAGCCGCATGCTTTCTGCACGCGAGCTGCGTCGGCCCGAGTTCCAGTTGCGTGCCCGGAGTGATGCTGCGAGCTGGGTATAATAGTCGTAGTACCGGTTTGGGAGTTCCCCCGAGTTGTAACGCTGTTCGTGGAGATCCACAGCCATGCGGCCAAATGATACCGCGTATGCACCGTTCCCAAATGATAAGGGACGCCCGGGCAGTTCACGGTACAGCTGCCCCAAGAGGTAGTGCACCTCGCTCCGTTCTGCGTCTCGCTCCAGCGCCTCCAGGGCTGCATCACGAACATCACCCGCCATGAATAAAGAGTTGAGAACCCCTCGAATCTGGCCCCTTTGCGCAATTGCCGCCGCCTTCCAAAAATAGGGCGGCGCAAGACGTGGATCCGCTGAAATAGCCTGGTCGGCTAAGCCCTCGGCTTCTTCAAGTAACTCAAGGGCTTGGTCATCACTCACGGTTCCGGTGAAGCGGCCCAGGTCGGTAATGTTCAACTTGGCACGTGCGTGACGCCAGTACAACTCGGCGCGTTCTTCTCCTCGTGAAGCCTGATTCATAGCCGCCTCGATCTCCGCGACAATACTTTGATGTTCGTCGTTCTCATGCTTCATGTCTAGTTCAGCCCTAAGCTCGAACATGTTCTGAGCGCTCAGCGGCGCTGCAAAAAGAACGAGCGCTGCAATGGCCCACACGAGTCGCGCGTAGGGTGTGGTGTGGCTTCCGGTCGGCATATAATTCTCCTTACTCATCCTGAAGTTGCTGAAGATACTCGGCAAACTCAACCTCGTAGGCATCAAGACCATGTTGATATACGAACTCAGCCGCAATTGAGGCTGCCGTTACAGCATCAAGATATGCAGTTGGAACGCGTTCGACCAGTACTTCCAAGCCAACAGCGTCCAAAAGGACGTGTGGAGTATAGCGGGTAATCATTTGGCTGCGGAGTTTGTGGTTGGTGAGGAAAGGAGAGCGCATGACAGCTGCGGCAATGCGGTTAATGCGTTCGCTGATTTGGTCGGAAAGCAGGGTGAAGGGGATGTTGCGGCGTTCATGCTCCTTCCACAGAAGTTCAAACTCTGCGCGCGCATTGTGCTCAATACGGTCGGTAATTTCTTTGACCAGCGCACGCCGCAACTCCGACTCTTCGTGCTCAAAACACATCTCCGTACTCCACTGCTCATCCGAAAGTGCCAGACCCGCATACACTTCAAAGGAGGAACTTGTGACCCCGCCTTTGTTTGTAGAAGCATCTTTAAACACAAGCACCCCTGCCGCCTCAAGCCGTAGCCGCGCTTCCTGAGTAATGAAGAGGTTGGCTCCCTCAACTATGACCTTGACTCGCGGTGTGCCAGCTTCATCGAGCAGGTTCTTCCAGTTTGCAACGGTAATTGCACCCGGCCTGCCGCCACAGGGCACGAATACATCGGCATTGAAATACCGGCTTAAGTGGAAGCGGTTACGGAAAACCTCTCCGTTGGTTACAGAGCTACCGTCTGGCAGGTGTAGATCCCGGTCAGCAACACCAACAAAAAAACCCTCGGGACTTAACAGTTCCCTGCTAAACTGGTCAACGCTTTGGCGAGCCAGAGCAAGGCGTCGCAGCTCATTGCGGTTGAGACCGTGTGGGTCATACGCGACGCCGCTGCCGTCCACTACTGCCAAAGTGGTATCTTTTGAAATGAGAATTTCATTGCTACCTAAATCGCCGTCCGGCCCTCCGGTTTGAATCTTTGTTATCTCCTCTTCCTTGAGGCCGAGCTTTTCAAGAACTCCTACCACGTAGGCGTGGACGCTGCGTGTTGTCATGCCATAGCGGTCATGCGGCAACCCACCGAGGGACGGCGGCTTTCCGGTCGTAAAGCTCTTCCAGTATGGATACCCGCGCCGGCGCGCATGCAGTGCGGCCCAGTCCATAAGTCCTGCGGAGCCTTCATCCGGCCCGAGAAAGAGGGCTTCGTCCGTTGGCGTTGTGCTGGCTGCAGCAGGGGCGTTGGCTGGTAGTGCGGTATCGTTGATGGCGCCCTCGTTATCCGTACCGGGGAGTAGGTCAAGGAGGGAATCAACATAGGCGCGGAAGGCGTTTCCCGCGGATAACTCTCCGGTGGCAAACTCAGCATTCAATAAGAGGATCCCTTTGGCGCCACCCTCCGGGATATCTTTATTTTTCCGTTGCTGGGTTGCCGCCAGATTATAGTTCTCTTGGAACACGGTGTCGATGTTTCTGGCGTAGGCGTCAGCCGTGCGGCTGCGAACAATTCGAATTCCACCACGAGCAATGTCTCGAAACCTAACATGGAAACCTATGAACTGGCGCCCCACTACAAAAAATACGCCATGGGGCTCTTCAAGATAGTCGCTGTCTGACAGAAATCCGGACCGCAGCCGAAAACTCAATGCGGCTTTGTCGGTTCGAAAAAAGTTGCAGTTCTCAACGAACTCATTAAATCGTAGGAAGTAGCTGAGGATCCTACGGTCTCGGTGATAGGGCACCTCACGTTCAAGCAGTTGCTCAAACTCACTGCGCTCCTGAGTAGAGCGGTCCGGATCGGCCCCGGCGGAATGTATGGGGTTGTTTAAGGAGCAAAAGTGGCGAAACATCTCCCGAACCATTGCCGAATGCTGAATAATTGTGCTCTGAATTCGAGCGTTGGAGAACGTGTTCTTGGTAAAGCCTGCCTGCAGGGTCTCCAGAATTCCAGCTGCCTCGGGGTTGTGTTTCACAGCATCCAGTAGTACCGCATAGCCC
>JAIVHN010000162.1:0-2041 GCA_020201015.1 Spirochaeta sp.
GGTACCGCCGCACCTACGACAGTCTTGCACCGTCCATGGCAAGGGCCAACAGCGTTCGCCTGAGACGCGCAGGACTGGGTAGCCTTCTTTTAGAGAACGACGTGGTACTGGTGAGTGAGCGGTTAGATCAGGCCTGGGGCCTAACCGACAACACCAGCGAGGAATTGGTATCCTGGATTGTTGATGGGAACCTACGGCTGCGAAACCGGACTACCGAGTACAAACTACCTGACACCGACTATTTCTCCTCCTGGGTCGATGCCTACGAGCTGTTGCTTCCGCGTACCGACCGAGATGCAGCGCTGCGTTCAGGCGATATCCAGCGGCGTTTTGGATACCGGCCCGACCCGTTAGGTTTCGACGCAGTACTTGAAGGCGGCTATGAGAACAGTTCCGTTACTGACGGCCGCCAACGCACTACCCTACTGCTGCGCGGTGGACCCGCCTTCAGCTTTGAGACTGCACAAGGCACGCGCTACACCATTTCGCCACGTTACGGGCGGACGGCCGCTGGCAGTTATTCAGCTCCGGACAACCGCGAGTTTGCCGACGACTTTTCGGTCTATGGTGATTCACTTGGTGAGATCCCCTACTTTTACTCCTCGGTGCCGTTTTACGAGCTACTGCAAGACCGAGACGCCTTTGAGTTTGCAGAGGCTACCGAAGGGCTGCCTTTTGCACGCTACCGTCCTGAGATAGGGATACAGTTTGAGCGGAGTTTTGGTTCGCGCCTGCGGGACCTGTATGTCCCATCGAACGCCGCGCTCACCATAGACCGTGAGCTTCTGCGGCGTGATGACTCGCTCACCGACACGCAGGGCATGACCCTGAGTCTGGAAGCGGTTGCACTAAACCTCTTCGGTAGTCTGGGTGCCTATCCAGTTACGCAACGCTATGAGAGTGATGAAATAAGCAATAAGGCGGAGTACTCAATCCGGAATCGTGAACCGGATTCAGCTACGTTACAGCAAATACGCCTTGAAAATACCACGCGCTTCTTTGCCTCAGGCCAACGAACGCTGTCGCTGGACAGCCTTGTACAGTTTAAGCTGGAAGACTACTTTAGCCGTGAAATCGCAGGCCGAGCACGCTATGAGTGGCGCATTTACCCAGACTCACTATTTGGAATCCGGCGCTTTGACTCGCTCATTGAACGCGGCGCCTTTATTCGCAACACCGAGCGCGTTACGCTGTCCGAGCGACGCAACGACGAACGACCCGAACGAGACCTTCTCACGGTAGTGTTCGGCCATGAAAGCAAACTTGAAATTCCCGACCGCGGCGCCGTTCGTTTGTACCTTGATTTAGGTTTCGGGCGCGAGCCTTTTGAGGTTGAAAACGGAGATGTCGTAAATCAAACACTGCTTGGCGTACAGGGCGGAATTGAAGCGGTTATTGAGTACTGACTTGGTAGCCGTAATTTACCGAGCAATGTAGTATAGTCAGGTATAATACTGTAGTTGCTGCACCCTCGCGTAGCAGTAATTTACCTAAGGAGTCCGGATTGAAACACGTCACCGTGCTTATGCTGCTCGCCCTGTGCCTTGCCCTGTACCCTGTACACCATAGTAGCGCGCAGGAACCTGAGGCGGAGCTTGAAGCGGAGCCCGAAGCCGAAGCCCAAATGGAAGCAGAAACCGAGCCAGCTGGCCCGGAACTGAACTTCGGTCTTGGTCTGAACTTTGGCGTCCAAAGTTACTCAGACTCCGATGGCGAGGTCATTACCTTTCAAGCATTTGGGTTTATACCGGAATTAACGGTAGGTAAATTTGGAGTAGGCTTTGACCTCTTGGTGCATTACCGCTTCACCGGCGGCAATGACGGCACCGAGTTTGAGGTGCGCGACGAGGACTGGGAGGCAGAGGATTTTTCCGAGTTCCTTGAGGTGTATCTGCCAAAGATTCGTTACATCCGGTGGGCACGCAAGGGTGACCCGATCTACGCCCGTTTAGGTGGCTTAGATGCAGTGACCCTGGGCAACGGTTTTATTGTGGGTAGATATAGGAACACGCTCTTCCGCCCGGATCTTCCCGTCTTCGGC
>JAIVHN010000162.1:2050-3041 GCA_020201015.1 Spirochaeta sp.
CCTTGCTGCATTTGATCTTTTCGGTGGCCGCGTGTATGCCCGGCCCCTCCTTGGGTTGCAGTCACCAATTCTCTCAGGCCTGCAACTTGGATTCACGGCAGCTGCGGATCGGGATCCCGCCTACTTCTTAGAACGGGACCCCTTGTACGACGACACAAACGGTTTTGACGCCGACGAGGTGGTGATCCTCGGTGGTGACCTGCGGCTGCCGCTCCTGGCCGCACCACCGGTTAGCCTCAACTCTGGTGCCGATGTAGTAGTGCAGGATGGTGACACCCTTGGCGGTCAAATTGGCCTTGATGGTCGCGCCTTACAAATACTCCTCTTCCGTTCTCAACTCCGCGTGCTTGGTGACAACTTCATTCCAAGTTACTTCGACTCGACCTACGACCTGTTTCGTCCCGAACGCTATACGGTGTATTCTTCGAGTGAGACAGTGCGCGAAGGCCATGTTGGCTATCTGATTGGCGCTGGCATTTCCTTGTTCCAGGATGTGCTTGTGTTTCAGAGCAGTCTTGAGGGGCCCTTTGGCGATGTAGATGGTGTGCGGCCTACCCTGCGCTCCGAGTTGCTGCTTAGCGAGGGCATAATCCCGGGAGTATCGATCTCTGCCGAGTACATCAAAGAAGGGATCAAAGACTTGGACGATTTAGGAACTCTTGACCGTAGCCGTATAGGTAGCCGCTTAAACTACCGCACCGGCCCAGCGGTTATATCACTCTTTTATCAGGTGCGGCATGATCCACTACGCGAGCTACAGGGCGACGATCCATGGACAGTGCGCTCCGGACTTGAAAGCACAATTGCGCTTAATTAGGAGGACGGAAATGAGTCATATTCAACACACCGTAGCTGTTTCCGGCCGCCGGAGAACAGGACTGAGATTCTTAGCTCCACTCTTGCTCCTTTTCAGCACTTTTGGGCTTCAGTCGATAGCTGCGCAGAACGAGGAACCGGTTGCTATTTTAGTGTACTACTCGAATCAAGACGG
>JAIVHN010000039.1 GCA_020201015.1 Spirochaeta sp.
GTCGCGTTGAGTCTTACTTTTTCCGACCTGCTTTTTTTCGAAGCGCACGCCGCCTGTTGGACTCACTGCTACCGCTGCTTCCATGTTCCCCGTCGGCGCTAAAGGTCTCCACCTTAGGTTCATGATCCTTTATATAGGCAAATGCGGCCAGCGCAATTGCTCCTCCCAGAATCATAAGAGCGCTCAACACCTGCCCCATAGTGAAATTGAGTGGGCTAACAAAGAGCTGCGGAGGATTTGCACGCGAAGACAGCCGAATCACGAAACCAAGTCCAGCGTCCGGTTCGCGAAAGTACTCCGCTATGAAGCGGAATGTGCCGTAGCCAATCATGTACATCGAGATCATGAATCCACGAAAAGGACTGCGCTTGCGGATGACGAACCACAACAAAAGCCACAACAGCACACCCTCGAGACCGGCTTGATACAGCTGTGAAGGATGTCGGGGCAGATTCACCATTGCCCCAGGGTCAAATGCTATGCCCAATTGCTCGGCGTAGTTAGCGACCCAAGGTTCAGCGGTGCTGAGTCGGCGAGCTTGTGGAAAAACCATACCCCAGGGAGCAGTAGTAACGCGGCCGTACAACTCACCGTTTATGAAGTTACCTATGCGTCCAAAGGTAAACCCGGCCGGAACCGCTGCCACAATCATATCGCCCCAGCTCAGGACATTCAGCTTACGGACACGGCAGTAGATCACCGCCCCAATTACTCCACCAAGCATCCCGCCGTGGTAGCTCATGCCCTGCAGGCCGGTAAAGTTCATGTTTTCGTCAAAAGGCCAAAAAATGAGCCAAGGGGCGGCTCGGAAGCGGCCGCTTGTATCGTAAATCAAGGCGGCAAATACCCGCGCGCCTACCAGCAGCGCAATTATTCCCCAGAAGAAAAGGTTGGCCACTTCCTCGTTGTCGACCTGTAATTCGCGCTCTTTTACCTGGCGCTGTACCAAGTAATACCCAACCGCGAACGCTACCAGGTACATCATTCCGTACCAGCGAAAGGGTAGTCCGGGAATAATCTCAGGGGAAAGCCACTCAGGGAAATGTACGTATAAGGGCATTTAGCCGTCCTTTGTCTGGAGCTTGGCGATTTCTATTCGTCCAGATTGCTGCTCGAACTCCACTCGCACTGCCTTGTGCGGTGAAGTAACCTCGTGACGGCGCCCATGACTTTCAAACACCACACCAGGGTAGAGGGTGCCACGAACTTCAATCCGCGATTCGTGGTGCTCTTCAAAGCGTTCGCGCAGGTCAAAAAGGCGAAGGCTGCGCTTTTCCATGACCTTCATAAGCCGGAGCTTCTCGCGCCGTGCTTTAAGCAACCCCTCATTATCCAGGTCATGTTCGTACTGACGCATCTGAAAGTCAAGATCAGCAGTCTGTTTCTTAATCTTAGCGATCTCGCGTTCTTCTTTCTCTATCTGGTCACCAATGAGGTAGTCCTGACCAAAGGAAATCTCAGTTCTAATGCCTCGGTCGTTTCCAATGTTGGTTGCCACTACACCTTTTCGAGACTGAGTTGTACCACCCAAGAGCGAGCCTTTCTCACCGGATAGCTGTATCTCGCCATTGCATTTCACATCGCAGCGCATACAGTGGTTTTTAACTGTAATATCGCCAATGGCAAGTATAGTTGCCTGCTCTAAAAAAGCAGCCGAAATGCGTTTTTTCGTGCGAAGTACAGCCTTGCTTTGTCCTCGAACACCCTGCTGAATAAGAATGTCGTCGTCCGCCGAAAGCAATGCACCATCCACAGATTCGGCAACGTGTATAGCCCCGGCAGCCATAATTGCATACCCAGAGTTCACCGAGCCACCCACCTGCACTGTTCCGGAGAACTTGATGTTCCCGGTCTGAACGCCAACATCGCCCTGAACCGTGTGCGTTTTGCGAACTTCAAGCCGCTTGCCCTTTCGCACAAACTCGCCTGCACAGTTGGCAACTATAACAACACTTCCGTCGGCATTTTCACGCTGTGTAAGATTTGCAACGAGCTCTACTGGTACACTCTCACCGCGCGCCGCTGCAACGGTGTTACCAAGAACGTCCTTACCGTCCTCCGGTGTTTTTTCGGCTGGAATTATGGTGGCAACCTCTTGCCCGCTCTTGACCGTAACAATGCGATTCAGATTCTTGTAGTCGGCTGCTCCGTCGGAGCCAATAACCACACGCTTCTCTCCGGTGTCCCCGACCAGCAGTTCAAGCTTATCGCTTCCTCCGTCATGGGCAGGGGTACCCTCGGCAACCGTTAGCTCTTTAATAGACTCGCCTTTTGCAAGAGCCCGCAAAGCGCCTGCGACGCGACCCTCAATTATACCTTCGCGTACTCCTGCCAACTTAAGCGCCGCCATGACGGCATCCTCGCTCGCAGGCTTGCCGAGGCCAATAGCCGGTGCCAAAGTTAAGGATGCCGACATCTTATCCTCGGATATCGTGACCTTGATTACTGCGTCTTTGTAGGGCCGTACACGTAGTAAGAAGCCTTCTTCGGTGTCGGCTCGGTCGAGCATGCCCTCAATAGAGGAGATGATGACATTGCCTTTCTGTTCTATGTTTTCAAATAGCTTGAACTTGGGAGCGGGACCGGGAAGCCCTGGTGTGCTTGCCCCATAGACATTCGTACCAGACTGACCGACCTCGACCGGAGTCAGGGTTACAATTCGCTGATCCTCAATGACCGGAGCCATCTGCGTGACTTCCGCGATGGGCAGTTCCGTGAGCGAACGGAGTCCCGATGCTGCATCTGGGAATAGTTGGGCACGCTCTTTAAGTTGCACGAGCTTTTCATCCGAAAGCGGGTGGACTTCGAACTCATACTCTTGCGCTGGCCCTTCCGTTGGCGCTGTTCCTTCCGCAAGAACATATCCAGTGAGTTGTGTTTCGGGGCTCTCGTAGAACTCCATGACATCTTGCTTTATCTGCGCAAGATTGAGTCCTTTGAGCTTACTATCTTTAATTGCCGCGCCCATCTCCTTGAGCGACAACGGTTTGCCGCGCCCCGTTCCTTTGGTAACACTTAATACTGCTTTGAGTTTGTCTTCGGACACAAAAATGTCAAAGGATGCGTCACTGCTCTTACTTAGTGAGGCATTCTCTACTGGCTTCATTGTGGTAATTGCAGTATCGATTATCGTGGCTATTTCGGACTCGGAAAGTAGACGCTCCTCATCATAGCCAAGTTCAACTGCTTTGGCGCGAACTTCAGCGGGATTGGGAGGTTCCACTTGTTTACTGCCGGGATTAAACTGAAGCAACGCAGTTGCTTGGTCTTTGCTGAGGTTTACCGACCAATCATGCGGAGCAAAGGGTACGATATCTACCCAGTTCTTCCCAATGCGGACAAGGCCTGTAAAGGTTGCGAGAAGTTCACCCCGCTGTTTACTCACCCCGCTGCCGGGGTAAAATTCCGGATCAGCCGCCTTCTTGGCCGGGACTATTTGACCGTATACATCTAAACCGGAAACTCCAGGCGCGCGGTTTTGCAGCGTGCCGATTTTCGTCCCTTCGCGCGCGAGTCCACTTTTTACAACGCTTGGATCGATGTAGACACGTTCGTAATACTTCTCATTCTCAGTGATTTTCTCTTTCTTCGTGCCGAGCAAGGTTTTCTTGTTAACGGTTTTCTCAATCTTACGCGAGCGTTCAACCCGAATGTGTGCTGCTCGGGCCTCTGCAAGAGTGGCCTCCGCTACTTCACGGAGATGTTCAGGAATGTCGATGTCTTCCCAAGCAACCGTTTCCGGTTTTTCCTCTTGTGGAGCTATGCCTTCCGAGATCGTGAACTTTTCTTTTGTCAAGCTTTTGCGGTTGATCCGGTCAAAGTGATCCAAGATCTCACGGCGACTTACGCCTTCGGAGATCTCTTCCTTAGCCGCCAGTTTGAGAATACTATCCGGTGTAAGTTCTTCGCCGTCCGGGTCGCCGGAGTACACCGCGACAGCGTTCATTTTGTCAGGGGAGATCTCAATGGTGATGGTTCCCCGGATGCTCGGCTCTTTAGCGCCCATACGTTAGGTTATCTCACGCATACAGTGATTATGGTCTATAGCCTTGATGCATAGCCTTAACCAGTTTTGACTTGTAGAGCGTATTCTCCTTTTTCAGATGGGATATCTCAATCTGCTGATTCTTGATTGTTTCAACGAGATCCCCGGTACTTAGTGCCCCGGAGTGCAGTAAGTCTTCAATATAATCCATCTTGGACTCGAAATCAGCTGCGGCCTCCATCTCAGCTTCGTTGTATCCGGTCTCGACTTCGGATTTCGTCAGCGGTCCGCTTGGGTCATCCTCAATTTGAGTGATCTTGTCTGCGATGCGATACAACGCTTGAGACAAAACCGAGTTTGGTTTGTATGCAAGTATAGGGAGGCGCGAATTCAAGGCCACATCCTGTAGGTCGTCTCTGTATGCAATTCCGAGGTGCTCTACGTTGAGTCCAAGGTACTGCTGACAGGATATACGAAGGCGGTTGATCTTATCCGAGTCTTTTGGATCCTGCAGCATGTTGAGGATAATCCGCGGATGAAAATGTGACATGGCCTCTTGGTACGCATTATAACTTGTTGGGTCCAAGGAGCGGATATTCTCTATGAGGGCTGGAACGTACAGTTTCTGGAGCGACGGAGTGTCTTTACGAAGTGTTTCAAGGTACTCGGCAGCTTTACTCTTCTTGCCAAAGGAACTCTGGATAATGCGGAATACCGCGTTTTTCAGGAAAAGATATGCATTAACAATTGCGATAGGCGTAGGGTTGGTTACGACGATACCGTGGCCGGACATCAGAAAGAAGTCGATAACGTTGTAGCTCGTTCCCGCGCCGATATCCAGAATGAGAAAGTCGCTATCGATAGACCCGAGACGTCGAATGAGTTTCTTTTTTTGTCCTGATCCCAGATTCGCCATCCCCGGAATCTCCGCGTCTCCAGGGATGAAACGTAGATTTTTGTACTCAGTCTGGAGGATTACATCTTCAAACTTTACCTTGGGGTTGGTTAGGAAGGTGCCTATGCCTTTCTGGCCCGCCGGGATACCAAGCATGAGGTGCTGGTTCGATGCACCTAAGTCTAAATCGGCAAGTACTACACGGCGTCCGCTCTGCCCAATGGCTACCGCCAGGTTTGCTGCAACAAGAGACTTGCCTACACCGCCTTTGCCACCGGCAATCGGAAGTATCAACATCTATTCCTCCGGGTCATGCCGCAATGATACCAGGAACACTGTGAAAAGAAAATCGACCCCAAGCACAAGTATGCCAAATGATACTTGGGGATTGAGGGTAGGTTGCAGGAGTAAAGCGGTGATTGATGAGCCAGCGGCAATTGCTGGTACCGCGAGCATACCCACAAATAGCGAAAGCACCTTGGCGAGAATGATTAAGCGCAGAAACTGCCGATATTTAGACGGGCGGTAGGCGGCAAAGAAAAAGCCAGCTGACAGACTAAGTTGGGGGGCCCCAAACCACAGCAGACCAAGATAGCCAGCCGCTAACGTCGTCAGCGAAGGCGACGCCGCATAGAGTGTATAGAGTGCAGCAAAACGAAACACCTCCCAGAAGGCTCCGATGTAAAGAATGAGCTTTGTAGGACGCATTGTGGCGAGTTTACGGACGAATGTAGGCCCGGTCAATAGAAACTTCCGCTCAAGGACTGTATATTCCAATGAGGATATTGCAAGATGTTGCGGTCGAGGGCCGCTTACGTTGAGTGTAACGGATATGAGGAGTGCAATTGTATGGACAACGAAGTAGAAAAAAAAGTTGCGCGACGTGAACGGGCGTTATGGGTGGGCGTTACCACCATGCTGTGCGTCGGCCTTTTAATTGTGTTAGTTTCGCCCGCCGTTTTTGCGCAGGGGCTGCAGTCGGGTAATGACCGACATATTGAAGTTTTCCGCCAGGTGTTTGAGTTTATTGAAAACAACTATGTTGATGAGGTTGACGCAGAAGAGCTGCTCGAGGGTGCACTCGAGGGTATGTTTGACAGCCTTGACGACCCGCACTCGGCTTACCTTACCGCGCGTGATATGCGTGGGCTGACCGATACTACTGCAGGTGAGTTCGGCGGAGTTGGGCTCAACATTGTGAAACAACCCAGCGATGATGATAACGGCGGGTTTGTTGAGGTTGTGTCACCTATCGAGGGGACACCGGCCTTTGAGGCGGGTATCATTGCGAACGATCTCATTGTAGAGATTGAAGATGAATCTACCCGCAACTTCAGTATGGATGAGGTATTGAATCGGTTACGTGGAACTCCAGGAAGTGACGTCACGGTTACTATACAGCGTGGGTCGCAGCATCGCTTTCCGGTCACTATTACACGAGCTATTATTGAGGTTCCAACGGTGCGCAGGGACATGATTGATGACGATATAGGATTTCTTCGCATCATACAGTTTACCCCTTATACCGAAGACCGAGTAAAAGAAGCTATCGAGTACTTTGAGGAAAGCGGCTATAACTCCATGGTTATAGATCTTCGCAGTAACCCCGGCGGGATGCTCACCGGAGTAGTTGATACTGCGAACCACTTTTTTTCCGGCGGCACGATTGTTGGAACACGTGGCCGTATTCCCAGCGAAAACAAGGTTTTTTCGGCTCGCCAAGGACAGGAAGTACCGGATGAGCTGCCGATTGTTGTACTTATTGACGGCGGCTCCGCTTCAGCGGCGGAAATCCTTGCGGGCGCACTTAAAGATCGTGAACGAGCGTTAGTGCTTGGTGAAACAACCTTTGGCAAGGGTTCGGTGCAGCAGGTGAGACGCATTGGAGCCGGTGGTCTCCGTCTGACAATGTCTCGCTACTACACCCCAGATGGAACCTACATAGATAAAGTAGGTATAGCCCCAGATCTTGAAATTGCACTTCCCAGTCTTGATGACGATGAACTTGAAGCTTTTGCACGGCTGCGAACAGACGGACTGGTACGGGAATTCGTTAACGATGATGACGATCGCTCACGTGGAGAAATCAACGCTTTTATTCAGCAGCTTCAAGACGATGGTTATGATATCCCCGAGTTTTACCTGCGGCGCATGATTCGTGATGCGACTAATCGGGCAAAAGGAGTAACCAGGGTATATGATTTGGAGTTTGATCCTGTGCTGCAAGAAGCAGTTCGTATATTGCGTGCGGGCGAGTATGGTAATGAGCTACGCGCGGCAGCCGCAGCAGCTGGAGCTGCGGACGAATCAAGCAACTAGTCAAAGGCATTACTGGTGAAGAGATTTGTTCTTCCGCCCGATTGCAAGGGTGAGGGAGAACTTTCGCTCTCTGGGAGGGACTTCCACTATCTGTGCCGCGTGCGTCGGCTTAAAGCTGGCGACTCAGTTCCAGCAATGACAGCGGATGGAAGCAGATTTCAATTACTGGTCGTTGAGCGTGACGCCAATGCGTGTCGGGCTCGTGTATACCCCGAACCTGCTGGCAAGCAACCATCGGCCGAGGATCCAGCGCCCATTGAGCTGTACCAGGCGGTTCCCAAAGGGCGCGTGTTTGACGATGTTGTTCGTCGCTGTGTTGAGGCTGGTGTTACGAAGGTCGTTCCGGTGTATACCGATTTCACGGTCGCCGGTGCCAAGCCAGAAAACGCTGAACGGCATCGGCGCGAAGAGCGGCTGCAGCGTATTGCGCGCAGCGCTGCCGAACAGTGTGGGGCTGTTAAGTTACCGGAAATTGCCCCGGCTGTAGAACTGAGCCACATCCCGAGTTTCGATAGCAACGAAGATGCGGCGTTTTTTCTGCACCAAGAACCGCTTGCAGAGCAAAGCCTTCACGGGTATCTTGTGTCTACCGTCCGAAAAGTTGTACTAGCCGTGGGTCCTGAGGGTGGGTTCTCTCCACGGG
>JAIVHN010000163.1 GCA_020201015.1 Spirochaeta sp.
TCTTCGTTTGTCAGATCTCGGTCGCGGTTGTAACGCCGGCCCAGAGCCATGAGTGCGAGCTCGCGGCGGCGAGTATCTCCGTTGGTAACCGCCTTGACCAGCTCGCCTAACAGGTTCTGACCACTGTTTGCCAGGTTCGATATCGCCCGCTCGGTAATACGTTCGTCTACCCCTTCCTTCGATAGTCTGTCGAGGGTGCGGGTAACCTTGTCAATTTTTTCTTCGCGAATGGTCTCCAGCAGCTCACGGTCGACAAAGTGGTAGCGGGCATGAATGGCCGAGTCCGCAAGGCCTGGTGCATCTTGCTGCGCAAGATACGCAACCCGGTCAAGCGCGTTGGAGAGTTCGCTCCCGACCTCGCTTGGGTCTGCGTGCTGCTCGAGTGCAAAGAGTGAGGCATGTAGCAACATTCGTTTCGTTGAAAGTGCTGCGTGGCTCTTGTAAATTCGGTGCAGAACCCCAAGTGAACGTTCTTCGTTGGCTTCTGAGTTCAAGGAAAAACGTTGTAGCGCTGCCCGCAGGTTACTGAGGAAGGCCTCTGGAAGGCCCTTTTCCGCATCTGACCGGCGCTTAAAGTAATGCATGAGCAGCTCTTGTGAGCTTGCAGCCCGGGCAAAACCGGAGGCAAGCAGCGGTGTTGGGTCATAGAGCATTTCAAGATCGGCGTACATCTTCACTGCCTCGCCGACGAGATGAATAAGTCGATGACGGAAGCGTTCGTCTTGGCTGGCTATCTTTATCATTCCGTGGAGCAATGCCCCGGCGTCACCACGGTGGTCAAAGCCCAAGAAAAGCCCGTAGTACTCGTGTTCAAGGAGTTCCCAATGGGCGGCAGGGGTCTCAGGGGGCGGGGTGAACACGGCGCGAACCGACTCTGCCTGCGGCTCTTCCGGCCCTGCCTCGCCAAGTTCGAGCTGTAAAAGTTCCTGGCCAGCGGCTACCTGCTCGCCCTTGCGTACGAGTATCTCTTTGACTGTGCCGTTGTCGGGTGCCTCGACAACCATTTCCATCTTCATGGCTTCCAGCGACAAGAGGATGTCGCCCCGTTTCACGCTCTGACCGGGCTCAACCGCAATCGAGAGGACTAATGAGGGAGAAGGTGCTTTTACCGCACCACCGGACTCAATCTCAATACTGTAGGGGACACCCTCGACCTCACACTGCAATGCGTCGCCACGGTCGACCATTTGAATACGGTACCTGCTGTTGTGGTAGGTGAGGAGTGACTCGTGTTCATGCTCGACATAGGTTGCCATGAGGGCGACATCATTATGTTCAATCAGATAGTTGTCGTTTCCGAGCGCCTTGACCAGAAAATCGTATCCGGCACCCGCCGCGCTGAGCGTGACCTTCCGACCGGATGAAATAGCTACCTCTCTGGGATATCCACCTGAGCTCAACTGCCCGCGAAAGTTCGCGAGCTCTTCGCGGTAGCCGGTAATATACTGCTCAATTGCGGTTGCCACTAAAGCAACTTCCCAGTCGGTACGACTCTGCAAGGTACTCCGCTCTGCAAGAAGCTCCTCTACGAAACGAGTATGTACGCCACCCTTTTGTATTCCCTCTGTGCTCAGCAAGTCCAGCAAGAAGGCTCGGTTGGTTGTGCCACCTTCTATCTTTATGCGCAACTCCTTGAGAGCGCGTTTGAGGCGCGCCATGGCGTCGTGTCGGGTTGGGCCGGAAGCAATGATCTTGCCGATCATGGAGTCAAAGTCGGTGGGGATAACACTGCCATGTTCAATACCACTGTCTACGCGAATGCCTGGACCCGAAGGAATGGTGTAGCGCACAACGCGGCCTGGGGAGGGGGTAAATTCGCGATCCGGATCCTCGGCGTTGAGCCTCACCTCCATAACCGCACCGCGCGGGACGGCACGCTCCTCGGATAGTTTGTTGCCGAATGCGACATCGATCTGCCCCTTAACCAGGTCGACGGTGTAGAGCTGCTCGGTAATTGGGTGTTCAACCTGAAGCCGAGTATTGACCTCCATAAAAATGAAGTCCGTGGACTTGATGTCGTAGAGG
>JAIVHN010000164.1 GCA_020201015.1 Spirochaeta sp.
GTTGTACTCGTAAGGATTGGGCAAGACGCCCTGAGTGAGTATAAGACAGAAGAGCTCCAGAGGCATCACGACACCAAGACGCTGCACGGCACCAAGACGCTGCGGTTACGCTCGCCCGCCGGCAAGCAAGCTCATCTGTGGGTGAGCGCGGAGCAGGGCATAGCATACTCCGCTCAGAATGAGACGCTCCATTTCATTGAGGTCTTCCGGCCCCGAACCCAGCACGAGTACCAGGCCCAGATCTATCGGCAGCCGGGGCCCTTCATTCGGTGATTCGTGCCAAGGCCACGCGTGAGCGTATTCGTGGCGGCCGTGAACCAACCTCTCCCTTGGTTGGTATGCCCAGAGTCCTCACTCCCGCGTAACTCAAGTTAGACGGCGGCGTAACTCCGGTTACTCCAGCTTCCCGTGCTCCCTGCCAGCATGCTGCATACACGGCACTATTTGAGGCATTAACCGGCCTATCTAGTTGCATTCCGCCCCAATAAGCCGCATTTAGCAGCCATTCAGTTGTACATAACCCACAAATCCCCGTTCAACAGGCAGTTGGCCCGCCGTTTGCATTACTGTTGTGCTGAAGGTGTGCGGATGCGGCTTCATTCCGTTCTACGACAAATTATTAGGTTCTCGGGGCCGGTGGCGCTACTGCTCATTGCCGCGGCGGCCTATGTAACGCTTGCGCCGGTTCTGCCCGCACTGCTGCCAGCTGGAGCCGCGGGGAGCGCCGGAGCTGCCGGGTCGCCAGCGGGGGCTGCCGGGGCTGCGGCCGGAGCTGCCGGGCCCTTTGCGACCTCTGAGCTGGGGGCGATGTTTGAGCAACTCAACCTGAACCCGGTGACGGCGGCCGGTCTGGGGTTGGCCGCAGCGTGGCTGCACCTGCTTGGGAGTGCTGGCTACCGTCGCTTTCCTTTCTGGGTGGCCTTTGGACTGGGTACGGCGCTGCTGTTGGTCTCGGCGGGCTTCATTGCAATGCCGGAAGCTCAGCTTGGGTTCCTGTCTACCGCACGCATGCGGCACAGCGGACTGGGCCTCTGCGCAGCGCTCCTGTGCTTTGGGGCGGCGCGCTTTGCTATGAGCCGGGTGTACCTTAACGGGCGCATTTTTGCCGGTGCGCTTGTGGTGGCGGTGGGGCTCACCTTGAGCGTGCCGCGGCTTGCATCATCGGTTCCTTTTGACGATGCACTTGAGTTGCAGTACCAAGGTGAGTTTGAGCATCTGGTGAGTCTGCTGCACCCCGCCTATCGCGAGTACGACGAGGAAGAAATTGAGCGCTACATAGAGGAGATTGCCTCAGATGAAGAGCTCTCCGCCCGGGAGCAGGAGGCTATGGTGCGCCGCCTTAATGAGCGCATTCAATACCTTGAAAGCTCCTTAGCGCGGTTTGAAGAGCTTGAGGATGAGCGCGACCTGCAGGCCGAGGAGATAGCCAGACTCACCGCCCACATGGAAGAGCTGCGGCGCTCCTCCGGCATCGATCCTGAGGATCTCAAACATGTAAGCGGATACCGGGAGGCTGTACGACCAAACGTTCCGCTGGTGCGGGACTTTGCGGTGGTACTGGCAGCTGAGCATCCCGGAAGCTTTTTCCGTTCTGCGGGTAGCGCCGCTCCAAGCCGGGAAGGGCTGCTTCAGGTGCTATCCATTCACCGGCATGTGTTCGGCAACTGGCGCTACGTCAATGATCCGCAGGTGATCCAGGGCAACTACTACTCGCCAGCCGACCGTACTATCGCGGCGGGTCTCGTTGGTGACTGTGACGATTTCGCTACTCTTATGGTCTCAGCGGTTGAGGCGGTTGGAGGGCGTGCCCGCATTGTGCACGGTGTCTGCGCCGAGGGCGGCCATGCATGGCCCGAACTCTACATAGGTAATGCGGCGGCCTGGAACGAGACACTGCGGGTGCTGGACCAAAGGTTCCCCGGGCGACGAATCTCCTACATCAGGCCTCAGAACTCAAACGACTACTGGCTCAGTCTGGACTGGCAGGTGGGGATTTTTTCCTGCGGGGCTAACCCGGTGGT
>JAIVHN010000165.1 GCA_020201015.1 Spirochaeta sp.
CCGTCTGGCTCACATTTAGAATTGCTGCCATTTCCAAATAAGCTTGACAGTTTCAGCTTTACCAGCGTTGACCGCTCACAAAACTGACCTTAGACTTTCTTCAAATAATCAAAAAGTACAAGGAGATGCCGGTGAAGAAGGCTACTCTACGACCTGTGGCAAGGTTTCCTCGTTGGTTTGCGGTAATTGGCGTCATCACGCTTACTTTAACATCCTGCGCAGGTCTACCGAGTCCAAGCGGCCGTGAACCAGCCTTGCTCGTGATCATGGTTGAAGGCCCGGTCGGTGCGCACCAGGTACAATTTGAGCGGCATTCGACTGGTCTTCGTGAGATCGAGTTAAGTCCTTCAGCACGCCCTGGCCTGTCGGTCGGTGGCCCGGAGCCCCCCAGCAGCGTGCAACTTAATCTGCGTCCAAACAGCGTTACTCTCTTTCCCTACCTTGTTGAGGAGTATTCGCGTGGCCCATTTGGCGGTGGTCAACTGAGGAACGCTCGAGTAGTCCGTCCCCTGAGCGATGCAGAGCGCCGCGCGGCTGCCGAACATCTCACTGACCATGTGCGCTTCTTTGAATGGGTTGGCGGTAGCTACTACGGCTTCGGGAGTTATGCCGCACTACTTGGACGTACCACGGACCGGTACCGAGTCTCAATAGACAGTAGACCGCCGGGTGCAGAGGTTGCCATAGATGCCGAGCCTGTTGGAACAACGCCACTGACACTCCAACTTCCGGCCGGGCGCTACCTGGCTGATCTGAGCGCCCAGGCTCATGACCCGGCACGGCTTGTTCTTGACATCTCTTCCGACACAGAACTCATGGTAGAGCTACCGGAACGTAGTGAGACCGAAGCACCCCAGCTGTCCGAGTACGGGCTCGTGATACAGCGCTTTGCGACATTGGTGCCGGATGAGGACGACCTTTTTACGGTGCCGTTCGGCAACTCGCTTGAGACCGTCCTTCAGCAGGACGAGCGGATCCTCGTTCTTGCCGCCGGGCACCGGCCTGCCCAAGAGAACCTGAATCTGGGGGGCGGCGCGGATGATAGGGCGTTCAGGGCTCTTTTTGCACCGCATCTCAGTTCAGCTGCTCCGGACTTTGCCTTTGCAGAGAGCCGAGGAGCCGAGCTGATTCTTGCTGGCTACTATACCACCCGTGAGCAGGAGCTTTTTGTCAACGCAACTCTGTACGATGTACGTACTCGTGGGGTCAAGACCAACACAGTACTGGTGGGACGCGGGGGCCTTGAGCTGTTTAATACCGTAGATGAGATGGCCGACGAACTCTCGGCCGCGGTTGATCGGGTGCTGCCCGAGCGTAGCGAGGCTGGCACCGCCGCGGCAGAACTTGTAACCGCGGAACTCACCGGAACCGAACGCCGAACAGCGGAACGTGAGGTAGTTCTGCGGCGGCACTCTCGGCCTCACATAATTGGACCCTCGCTCCGGAGCTGATCTTCGGAGGCACACGAATTGACCTATATCTGAGGCCCGGGTTTGAGTACCGCTATGGGTTCCCGGTCTCGATAAGCTATGATTACGATGACCCGGATGCCGATGAAAGCGTGCGGCAAGAACTCGAGATTGGCCCATACCGGTATGTGTCAGCGTTCATAGAGACCGGCGTCAGATACTACTTTCAGCGCCGGTTTTCGCAGCCTGCTCCATTCGTATTCGGAGCCCTTGTGCTTTACCCCGGAACTTACTGGTTTGAGGCCGAACGAGACACGGATCGGCTCCAGCTGAGCTCCGGAGAGAGGTTATGGCTCACCGCAGGTATGGGAGTGCGGTTATGAGCGGCACCTACCTGAGAAGGAATCTTCTCCAATACGGCTTCACTATCTTTTGCCTGATCGCGTTCCTCTGTTTCACTGTTGTAGTGTCTGTTTCACAGGAACCTACCGTCACCACCAGCACCGCATCAGCCGAACTAGTCCCGCGGGTTGTCTACGTTGAACTTGAGGGCTCACAGTCAGATCCTCTTGGCGTGCTACCAGAGATGATCTACCTTCAGGCGGCTGCGCATGAGGCACTGCTTCGGAGCGCATCACGGGAAGGGGCCGACAGCATTCTAAGGGTCGAGAAGGAACCGGGTTCCACTTTCCTTCGCGTGCTGTTGCTGAACGAGGAGGCGGTTCACGAGGTACAGCACCGGCTGAGAGATCAGGAACCGTCCTTCAGCGAGGTGCTTGAGATCATTGGCCCAACGGTTGAGCAGCTGCTTCCGTACCTGGGGCCGGTTGAACGTGTTCGGGGAGAAGCGGAGCTCACACTGCGGCGGCGGCAAGTGGCAGCTGCAGAGAGCCTTGCCTTTGAGGACCGTCTGTCCACGCCATGGCAACTCTCACTGTTGTTCGGCGAGCTTAGGCAGATCAGCTACACGGAGGAAACGGACTCTGCTAGTGTCGACACGGAAACCATAAGCATATCTGCGCTATTTCCACTTATTGCCGAAATTTCTTATTTTCGGTCGCGGAACTTTGGCTTGGTGGGCCGTATGTCGTTGGATTACAATAGCACCACCGGATTCTACGATAGTGTTGCGGGTGAGGGCGAGGATGACGCAAACGACAGGAGCGTCGATGCATGGGACAAGACGCGAAACATCATCGTTCTACCCGGTGTAGGAATCATGTACCGTAGCCTTGGCCGCATTGCCATGGACTTCACGCTGCTGTACTCCTTGGGGGTGGCACACGTCACAGCCACAGAGGCAGTTACTATGGACCGAGACGGCGCGCGGGAGGATGTACTTGAAGAGCGTGAGAGCCGTGTCTTTCTTTACCAGCTCCTGACACTGCAACCGGGTGTAAGCTATGCGCTGAATGAGTCCTGGGCGCTTCGTGCCGGACTCTCGCTCAGCTTTGACGCAAGTGTTCTATGGGGCGGAGCCGACGCAACGCCGTACTCGTTTGGGGCGGCATTCCTTCTCCGATGGCTGCAACTAGGAGTGGCGCGCCGCTTCTGAGCCCGGGGCGGGTACTTCTGACCCCGGATGACACCCCAGCTGCTGGCGCGCTATACTGCCGGGCAGTATGAATGCAATCATTGCGGCCATGGACGGAGAGATAGCGGCGGTACGCCAGCAGATGGAGCACGTCTCAGAGTGGCCAGGCGTTGGCGGCCCGGTAGCGGTTGGGACGCTGTTTGGTAAGCCGGTAGTGCTGGCGCGCTCCGGTGTCGGCAAGGTCATGGCGGCTATCTGCACTCAGCAAATGATCTCAAATTACC
>JAIVHN010000040.1 GCA_020201015.1 Spirochaeta sp.
GGACTGAACCAAGCGCGGCTGCTGTGGCTGGCAGCCATGCAGTGACTGCAGTAGCTGCCGGGTCTGAACGCGCGGGCGGCCCTGAGGCGCGCGCGGGCGGCCCTGAGGCGCCGGGGATGAGCTATCGGCATTACCAGCCCCGCGCCGAGGTACTTGTGACCGAACGAATTGATGGTGCGCGCGCGCGAACGCGTTTCCATGGACGTCGCTTTGGGGTTATCGCAATGAACCGACCGCCAGTTGGGATCGGCCAGGCCACACCGGTTTATGTTATGAACTCGGCAGAGGAATATGCTCACTTGTTGTATCGCAAGCTTATATGGTTTGACGACCAAGGATGTGATGTCATAATTGCAGAGTTGCCGCCGCCGAACGGTGTGGGATCAGCCGTGTGTGACCGGCTTATCCGGGCTGCGGGCGGGCAGAGATTGTAAGTAGATAAAAGTTTACGTAGATAACTGCATGCAGATAACTGTACGTAGACAACTGTAGCAGAAGACATGGGACTTTGCTCGTGTGCTCCCCGCCTAAGAAATTCAGCCGCATAGACCGGCTACAACAGATGTCCATGAAACACCGGTTCCCCGCTCATTTCCAGCTCGCTTAGTATGACCTTGTACACGCCGTTAACTTTGAGTTTGTTCACGCTTTCACTTAGAGTAATCGGAACATAGCGCTGGCCATAGCCGCTTGCGCTGCCGCCAGCAACGACTCGCTCAACGAGAACCTCTTCCTCCCGGCCAAGGAGCGAACGGCGATATCGTAGTTTTCCGACTTCAGCTGCGTTACGCATAATTTGAGCCCTCTCGGTTTTCACGGCCTCGGGAAGGTGGCCGTCCATACCAGCAGCGCGGGTGTGACTGCGCGATGAGTACGGGAAGGTATGCACATGTCCAAAACCCAGTTCCTCCACTGCGGTAATGCTTGCTTGAAAGTCTGCATCGGTCTCGCCGGGAAATCCCACAATTATATCGGTCGTAAAATGAAAGTCTGGCACTACGCCTCTGATAGCCGCAAGCGCCTGCGCGAACTCCGCACGGGTATATCCCCGGTTCATGAGGGAGAGGACCCTATCCGAGCCGCTCTGGAGGCAGAGATGTAGGTGCGGCATAAAATGTGGGTGGCGTATCAGTTCGAGTAAAGGCTCCGTGAGGAGCTCCGGCTCAAGCGAGGACAAACGCAGACGGAACTCGCCAGGCAGATCTAGTAGTTCACGCAACAAGCTCGGAAAGTCCGTGTCGGCATCGGTATAACGGCTCATGTTAATTCCGGTCAGGACTATTTCGCGGTAGCCACGCTCAATGTTGCTGCGCACTGCCTCACGCACCTCGGCCGCGGGGCGGCTTATGGCTCGGCCGCGGACCACCGGAATAATGCAGTAACTACATCCGGTATTGCAGCCATCCTGTATTTTTACGGTGCTGCGGGTTCGGAATACTGGTGAGGGTGTGTCAAAGTTGAAAGGAGCGGGCGCGTGGCGCTCGGGCTCGACAAGTTCCCCACGGAGATACGCGTCGACAATTTCCAATGCAGCGCTCTTGCGGCGATTATCCAAGAGGTACAAGCCCGGCACGTTTCGGTAAACATCTGGCGACGTTTCTACAAAGCAGCCAGTTACAACGACAACGGACGCTGGCAAAGCTGGTAGATTCAGTCCGGGAACGCCGGGAACGCCGGGAACGGCGGAAGTCGCGCCGGGAACGCCGGGAACGCCGGGAACGCCGGGAACGCCGGGAGCGCCGGGAACGCCGGGAACGCCGGAAGTCGCGCCGGGAACGGCGGGAACGGCGGGAACGTTAAGTTTGCACCCCAGCGTCTGGAACGCGACCCGTCTCGTGGTGGTATCCGGCTCAGGAGTCATAGTGTTCCGCTCCTGCCCATCCGAAAGGTAAGCCCTCTACCAATTCGCCTTCAATCGACAGCGGTCGTGTCGCCGTGATCCGCACCGGTACAACCTTCCCTATGAGGTCGGCCGCGGCGCCTCGTATTCGTACCGGCAGCAGCCCCTCGCTGCGCCCGGAAAAATACACGTTCTTACGGTCAGGTGACTCCACCAGCACCGGCAGGGTGCGGCCTATGAGTGTCTCGGTGTAGTTGAGCCCTGAGATGTTCAGCTCTTCGCTGAGCGCGTGCAAACGGCGGCGTTTTTCCTCGTGCGGGACGTCGTCTGGCCAGTCGGCGCTGCGAGCACCTGGGCGCGGTGAGTACATGGCGACATATGCCATTTGGAAGCCAATCTCACGCATGGCTCTGCGTGTATTTTCGAACTGCGCCTCGGTCTCACCGCTGAAGCCCACAATGATGTCGGTGAAGATCGTTGCAGCTGGCAGTATGCGTCGAATATCCTCAACAATCTTGAGGAAGTCGCTGTAGGTGTAGTTGCGGTTCATCCGCTTCAGGACTTCATCGTCCCCGGACTGCAAGGGAAGGTGGATCTGCTGGGCAAGACAGTGAAACTCGGCAATAGTCTCGATCACCTCGGTGCTCATGTCGCGCGGATGCGGTGAGGTGAAATAGAGCTTAAATGAGTCGTTGTGGCGTTGTCCAATCTCACCAATGGCGCGCAAGAGGTCAGCAAAACTCAGTTCGCTGTCAGGTCGGTCGCGACCAAAGCTATTAACGTTCTGGCCAAGGAGCGTTATGGATTGATACCCGGCGCTCACGAGTGTCTCGACTTCTGCAATGATGTCTTTGGAGTTTCGTGACACTTCACGACCCCGCGTATAGGGTACGGCGCAGAAGGTGCAGAACTTGTCACAGCCGTTCTGTATGGGAACAAAGGCTTCGAAACTCGAACTGTAGCTAGGGCGGACATCCCAGTGCGCAGTTGGCGCTGTTTCGTCGACGCTTGCGTTGGACAAACGCCGCAGAGACCCGGGGGTGGTGACACCATACTCGCGAATCATGCTGGGAAGTTCACCAACTTCACCGATATCAAACAGCAGGTCAAAACGCTCAAGGAGTTTCATTCTGTCTGCCGGTAGAATGCAGCCGGAGGCAAAGGTCAGGAGATTGCGGTTACGTTTCCAGCTGTTCCACTTGTGAATCCGTGAGTAGACGCGGTCAATGGCCTTCTGCCGAACCGAGCACGCTACCAGTCCGAGTATATCGGCCTGAGCCTCGTCCTCGATATATGAGTAGCCAGCTTCTTCAAGTACGCTTTGAATGCGTTCGCTGTCGGAGCGGTTCATTTGGCATCCGAGCGAAACGATGTGATATGTTAAACTCACTTAGAAATAAACCTCGGTCTGGAGTTGGTCAAGCGATATGCCGTGGCGGTGAAGCAGCGCGGAAACCTGGTATAGCATATCGCAGTTGCCGCACGGGAAACAATGGGTCGTGGTTTCAGCAGATGTGCTGCAAGCTGCGAACGTAGCATTGCACCATTATACAAACATGAGCGTCACGGTCAAGAAAACGAACGGGGGCGCTTGCAGCCGCGGTGGATTGGGCAGTACACTATAACGTGAAGGAGATTTTTATGCCTGATCACGTTGTCTCACGGAAACCAGACTGGCTTAAAGTTCAGCTTAACACCAACGACAACTACAAATATGTAAAGCGAGTGACCTCAAAAGAACGGCTCACCACGGTGTGCGAAGAGGCTCGCTGTCCAAATATCCACGAGTGTTGGGGCCAACATCGTACCGCAACTTTCATGATTCTCGGCGAGATCTGCACTCGGAGCTGCCGATTCTGTTCGGTGGAGACCGGGCATCCGACGCCTGTCGATCCGGATGAACCGGCCCGGATTGCACATGCAGTGGCCGAGATGCAGTTGAAACATGCCGTTATCACCATGGTGAATAGGGACGATTTACCCGATGGCGGAGCCTCCGTGCTGGCCGAGACGGTGCGTGCAATTCATGCGGCTGCACCCAAGAGCTCGGTTGAGGTGCTTGCCTCGGATCTTATGGGCAATGCACAAAGCATTGCTGTTGTAGCAGCAAGTAAACCCGAAATCTTGAGTCACAATCTTGAGACGGTCCGCCGGCTGACTCCGCAGATACGCTCTCGCTCAACCTATGAGCGCTCACTCAACTTCCTGGAGACAGCATGCAAGCTTGATCCAGAAGCGGCGGTTAAGTCCAGCCTTATGCTTGGTCTCGGCGAGACCCGTGATGAGGTGCTTGAGGCTATGGACGACTTGCTGGCGGTCGGCGTGCGTATTCTAAACATTGGGCAGTATTTACAGCCGACCAAACAGAATGCATCGGTAGAGAAGTACTGGACGCCGGAGGAGTTTGCCGAACTGCGGGAGCGTGCATTGGAGAAGGGCTTTGATCACTGTGAGTCCGGACCGCTGGTGCGCTCTTCGTATCATGCCGACGATCAGTACGCGCATTACCGTAAACGTGTTCACCCGCTCTACGCGGACGACTCACTCGACCCCGCCGAATCTTCGGCAAAGGGGTAGCGCTGGCGCGCTACATGTTCCGCACCGCCAGGGTGGAGCGTGCTTTCGAATAGCACCATCTCCTGGGCAACGTGGTATCTTGGCTCCTGCTCGTGAGTTGCTGTCTGTGACTGCGCCTGCAGGAGCTCCAAGCAGGCCGCCGCGACCGCAGGCCGACCAATCCCGGAAACATCGGGGCCCTTCAGATACCCCAGAGTAAAGTGAGGTCGTAAGCGCTCAAGCCGACGACCGAGCGCACCTGCAACCGCATTGGCTGCACTGCGCAGACTGTTGTCTGGGTCGTCTACACCGCACCAGGCTACACGCGGGGTGCCCCGTGCTGGGAAAACACCTCCGGCCGCAGCACGAAAGCGCGGTGGGGCCAAGACTTTAGCGACCGCTGCAAGCTGTTGCTCGACCGCAGGAATTTCGCCTGCAGCAGTGTCGCCCAAGAAGTACAAGGTCAAATGCATGTTCTCCGGCGGGATCAGGCGAACTCTTAACCGACCCTTTTTCGCAGCTGAAGCAGCCTGAGTGTGAGGACCTTTCGTGGTCGAGTGTGCCTCAGTGAGGCGCTGCTTGAGTCGGAGGCCTGCAGCAACCAAATCTTGCTGCATTTCAAGCGGAGCGGGTATGGCAACGAATAGTCGTACATCGTTCATAGAGTTATACTATACCTCGCATGGAATCCAGAATAAATGAGCTTGTTGAACTCGTACGGTATCATCAAGACAAATACTACAATGATGAGCCGGAGATAAGTGACGCCGAATTTGATGCGCTCTGGGATGAATTGGCGCAACGTGCCCCGGACCATGAACTCTTTCAGACCGTGGGACATGATGTCAGTGAGGCATTCTCAAAGCGAAACCACATAATGCCCATGAATAGCCAGGCCAAGGCGGCCGACCCGGACAGTTTTCGGCGGTGGTATGAGAAGGCCGGTCACAGCAGGGTGGTTGCACAACACAAGCTTGACGGCGCCAGTATAGAACTCCAGTATAACGGCGGTCGGCTTGCCTACTGTGTGACCCGCGGGGACGGTACGGTAGGCGACGACGTGACGGCTAACGTAAGCCGAATGCAGGGCGTTCCTGCCCGGCTCGATCTGCAGTTCGAGGGCGCCGTGCGAGGTGAGGTTATGATGCGACGCAGCGTTCATGCCGAGCACTACCCGGACAAGGCCAACTGTCGTAATGCCGCAAACGGAATTATGAAACGCAAGGATGGGCAAGGAGCCCAGCTCCTTGAGGTGGTCGTTTATGACGCGCTTGCAGCGGAAGACGATGAGTTCTTTAGCGACGAGGGCGCCAAGCTGCTGTGGCTCCAGGAGCAGGGGCTCGAGGTTGTAGAGTATCGCTTCTGCGACTCGGCGGACGAGGTTATAGCCTATCGAGAGGAGCTTATGCAGCGCCGCCCCGAGATGGAGTTTGACATTGACGGTCTGGTGGTCAAGGATCTCGAGATCGACCTGGACGATGTCCGCAGGGCGCGCCCGGAGCGTCAGATTGCGTTCAAGTTTGAGCTTGAAGAGGCAGTGAGTACCTTGCGGGAGGTTCGTTGGAGCGAATCCGGGCATCTGTATACACCAATCGGGATCATAGACCCGGTTCGACTGGCTGGCACAACGGTGAAGCGGGCAAACCTCGTCAATCCACGCATGATTGAGCAACTTGATCTACGCATAGGCTCACGAGTAGCGGTGACAAAGCGCGGCGAGATTATTCCCAAGATCGAACGTTTAGTAGAGAATCCGCCGAATGCTGCTGCTATCGAGCTACCGGAGAAATGTGGAGTCTGTGGAGCGGAGCTGTATAACGCTGGGACTCGTTTATTCTGCCCTAACTTTGACTGCCCAAAGCGTAGACTACATCGGATCCGCAAGTGGATTGAGGTGCTTGGGGTCAAAGACTTTGGACCGGTTATGGTGCGCAAACTTTTTGACGACGACCTGCTGCGCGATATCCCCGATCTGTATCGTTTGAAGGAGAATGATATTGCTGGCTACGAGGGCATGGGCCTGGTGAGTGCACGCAAGGCCTTGGAGAATCTTGGCTCCGTTCGCGAGTTACCGCTCCCGCAGTTCATTGCTGGCTTTGATATTGAAGGAATAGGAGAATTGATAGTTGCACGATTGGTGTCTGCGGGATACGATACCTTAGACGAACTTCGATCGGCCTCACGCGAGCAGTTAGCGGCGGTCGACGGAATTGGTGAAATAACTGCTGCGACGGTGCTTGACGGGCTACGAAAGCTCGCACCACAAATGAATGATCTCCTTGGTATGGGTGTGCTACGAGTTGCGGCTCCTCCCAAAGACGGCGTTTTGCGCGGAAAGAGTCTCTGTATTACAGGTACGCTGTCAAAGATGAAACGCAGTGAGGCAGAAAAGCGAATTGTTGAGGCTGGCGGACTGGTGCGGAGCACCGTCACGAAGGATCTTGCATACTTGGTTACAAACGAGCCACGTTCAGGATCGGCCAAAAATAAACGAGCACAGGAGTTGGGCGTGCCGATCATATCCGAAGCTGAGCTCATAACGCTACTGGAGATGTGAGATTACCATGAGTTCAATGTCAGCACTACATAGTTCACCTAATGAGCGCAACTCGGAGCTACAATGAAGAACAAGGGTAAAGGTCAACTCGACAGCATCAAGCCCGATACTCGTGAAGATGAGCTGCGGCGCCAGATTGAGGAGTACTATCTTCCAAAGCAGCTTGTGAGTGCAATCCTTGAGATGGGAGAGATCCCGCAACACTCCGAGCTCTCAACTATCGGCGTTGCGTTTATGGACATTGCCGACTACACCTACCTCTCTAAGTTTTTAAGTGCCAACGAGAATCAAGATGTTCTTGACGGGCTGTATACCGCATTTAACACGGTCCTCAAGCGCCATGGTGGGTATCTGAATAAGATTGAGGGTGACAGTCTTATGTTCCATTACGGAGGCACCATTGACCCGCGCGTACGGGGCTTAAATGAGGAACAGGTGTCCCGCTACATTGCCCGCGAACTCTTTTTCACCTGTATTGAGATGCAACGCGTATGCAGCTTATTCAATCAGGCCAGTGATAGGTTTCTTGCCGAAAGCGCTTCTGGAGAAACCCGCGCAGTTCTCGAAAAAGCCTTTCAGATCATTTCCACCCTGCGTGGGGGCGGCGAGTTTTCATCTTCCATTAACGCACTGTTCCAGATCCGAATTCGAATTGGAGCCAATATCGGCGAAGTAACTATTGGAAACTTTGGTCCGGATGGAGCCAAGCAGTGGGATATTGTAGGCTTACCGGTCATTGACGCTAAGCGGATGGAAAGCACCGCTCCTGTCGGTGGTCTGAGAATTTCCGAGGAGTTTTTCCGCATCTTGGAAGAGACCGGTATAGCCGATGCATATCACCAGCGTTTTCGCAAGGAAGCAACAGCACTGTTCGGACGCTACAAAGATATATCAAAGCAGGAGCTTTTTGGCTTTAGCCGGGTGCGGGTTAGTGACAAGAAAAACGCGCAGTTTAATACCTATAGCATACAGGTAGACCCGGCTTTGCCGGAGCACATTGCCGATCAGGCTGAGCTTCTCCTGAACAAGGGGCGAGATGGCGCGGCTCGTATTGTAGAGATCCTCCAGTACTACAGAGGCAACCGCTTTGTCCTGGCTGCAGTTGAAGCCGTATTCGAGCGGGTTGGAGTTCATGTGCGCAAAGACTTTATCTTTAAAAGCATCAATCCCAAGAAGTTTGATACACTTGAGGCGCGGCTTGGACAGGACAAAACCGCGGTGGCGCAGTACATTCAGCGGGAGTTCAGCCTGTTTGAGCTGTTTGCTGATCTTGGCAAATATCAGGATGCGGTGAAACGCGAGGGTGAGGCTGAGATTTCGCACCTGGAACGTTTTGATACCTATCAAGACTTTCTTCACCGCGAGCGTAACCGAATCAAGTCTGCATTCGAGCACAAAAGATCACGTATGTTGAGAAGCGCCCACTTTTTTAACGTGGTCTACCCTCTGGTTTTTTCCAGTCTTTTTGGAAGCATTCTTGAGTTTCAGTTCAGTCGTGAGAGCATTGAGGTGCTCTAGCGCGCGATCTTGCCGCAAATTCGTTTGGCGGCGTTGTGCATACCAATAATGTTTCCGGCCGGTGGGCCAACTTCTAGTTCCGCTGCGCGTCCGACAAGAAAAACCTTGCTTACCCATTCCAGTGTAGTATCGGGAATAGGAACACCACTCACTTCGCAGGGGGCGTTGTGTTCCAGGGTTATGTGTCGCATGAATTGATTACCGGTCCAATTGGTTGTAAAGCCGGTTGCCAGACGCAGCTCGTCACACACAACCTGCATCTCGGGCTGCGCTTTCCGGTCCGCTTGCGACGGAGTTATGTACGCTGTGGTTTGTAGCGCATTCTGAGCAGAGCACCCTTGGTCTTCTCGGCGGTGATTCTGCTCCACCCGAGAAACCTCACCACGAACCCAGGATATGCTACCACTTTTACGCAGTGCTTGGATTTCTGCATAGACGTCTGGTGGCAGTGTACCTGGATACCGCTCCTGTTTAAGGATAGTGCGCCGCCGACCGTAGTCGTTGGTTGATAGAAAAGCGGGAAGGCAAGAGGGACCCACATAACAAGGGTTAAAGTCAAAGACACTCATAGTCGGTTCATGACGCGCAATAATTGTTACTTTAGCACCGTAACCTCTGACCAGCAAACATGCGTGCTGGGCCGCGCCTATACTGCCGCGACGCGTGGTGCACTCAAGTTCAACGCTAAATCCGGGATCGTAAATGTGCTGTATTTCGGGAGCAGAGTCTGCCCACGCGGGTCGGAAGGGTTGGTCGCCAGCTCCCGGAGACAGAATAAGGTTCTCAGCTTCTAACATCCCTGCGTCGGTCTCTACGATCAATGTACCCTTGGAACTCCGTGACATTGATTGTGCGCTGCCCCCGATATGAAGTTCAGCACTAGTGTTCTGCTGCATGATGGATTCGGTGTGCGCCTGAAAGAGCCGAACCGACGGCCGCCGGTAGGGTGGTGTGAAGTCGGTCTCATCAAAGCGTTTAGAGTGGGCCGCGAAACGCCTCAGTGACCGAAAATCGGTATCAAGCACATGACTGCTTGAAGAGCGCAGGTACTTCATCCCACATGCTTGAATGTTGGCGTACCAGCGAGCAAGAAGCGTTGGGTGGGGGTCCAGAATGCGCAGGTTCCGAGATGGAACTCCCAGTTTCTTTTGCAAGTAAACAGCGGTCAGTACGCCGCCAACTCCGCCACCAATGATGAGATGTTTGATCATAGTCGGTTCGTCCAATTCATGGGGTTTAACACTGTGTTTATCTATGCAGATGCAAAAACGTAGCTCCTGAAGTATACGTGGCGTTTATTTATTTGGGAAGGGCGGTAAAAATGGGTGCCTGATAGGCGATCCGCGCAGTATACTCTTCGTATATCTTACCAAGAGAGAGTCATATGGATGCAGATGTAATTGTAGTCGGGAGCGGGCATAACGGTCTTGTATGTGGGGCATATCTTGCTCAGTGGGGATATCGTGTCTTGGTTCTTGAGCGACGCGACACCTTGGGAGGAGCGGTCTGCACAGAGGAAATGTTTGGTGGATTTCAGCTTGATGTTGGTGGTTCAGCCCATTTCATGATTCACCATACTCCTATCGTGGAGGATCTTGGGCTGGCCCGCTACGGGCTGGAGTATATTCCGCTTGACCCCTTTATGGTTGCTCCGTTCGACGACGGAACAGCGGTAGCATTTTACCAGGATCTTGACCGTACCTGCGAAAGCATAGCCAAGATATCAGAAGCTGATGCAGATAACTACCGGGCTTTCGTGGAGCGCTGGGCACCGCTTAATGAGGCGGTATTTGCGGCCTTTCAGCGGCCTCCAACAGGGCTCAATCTACTGCGGAGTCTCGTCGGACGAAAGCTGACGAAAGGCGGGCGGGATCGTGACGATATGGTGAGAGCCCTACTTACGAGCTACGGGCGCTTGCTAGATACCAGTTTTGAATCGCCAAAGATGCGGGCTGCGCTTGCGTGGTGGGGTGCGCAGAGCGGACCGCCACCAATAGATGCCGCTTCTGCAGAGTTCATTGGTTGGCACTCGGTAATTCATAAACATGGGCCAGCGCGTCCCCGCGGCGGTAGCGGTGAGCTTACACAGTCTTTGGTGCGACATATTGAGGATCACGGAGGAACGGTGCTGGCAAACTCCGAGGTGCGCAAGATTGTAGTAAATAACGGGCGCGCCGAGGGCGTTGAGCTGCATGATGGAAGGAGCTATTCGGCGTCACGGGTCGTTTCAAATGCACACTTGTGGGTGACCTATAGGGATCTGCTTGCCGACTGGACACCGCCTTCGCTGCGAAAACGCATAGACTCGGTTCATGTCGGAAACGGCTTTGGCATGGTGCTGCGGTGTGCTATGGACGGTCTCCCTCGCTACAATGTGTCCGGGTACGAGGATGCGGAGCTACACCGTGGCTTGCAGCTCCTCTGTCCGAGCACACAGTATCTTAAAGATGCGTATGCGGACTATCTGCGCGGCCTGCCATCAAAAGACCCAGCCGCCATTGTTATGACGTTTAGCGCTGTTGATCCGACTCTCGCACCGGAGGGAAAGCACACCATGTTTGTGTGGGGTCAGTACTACCCGTATAATTTGCGTGATGGTGGGGACTGGGATGCTATTCAACAGCAAGAATATGAAAAACTCCTTGGTGTTGTAGAGCGGTATGCGCCGGGGACACGTGAGATGGTGCGTGATACTTACATTCAAACGCCCAAGGTGATCTCCGAGAAGCATAATCTGCCCAATGCCAACGTGATGCATGTTGAAATGCTTATTGACCAGATGTTCATGAATCGGCCTTTGCCGGAGCTGTCAAAGTATGAGGGCGAACTCAAGGGGTTGTACTTAGCTTCGGCGGGGATGCATCCAGGCGGTGGGATATTTGGTGCCGCAGGTTACAACTGCGCCCATGTAGTACGAGACTCTTTCCGGCGGCGCTTGTTTTCCGGACGCTCAGTCCTTTAGGCTGCGGCGGAACTGGTCCCATGCGCTGTCCAGTTCTTGGCGGGTATAACGCCGCTCCGGCCGTGGCGCGGGAGGTGCCGCGCGGAGCGGAGTGCGCGTCCTGCTCCGGCTCTGGGAGGCCGCAACCTTACCATTGTCCAAACCGGTGGCGCCAGCAGGTATGACGCGGGAAGAGCTCTGAGAGTTACTCTTACTCGAGGGTGACAAGCCAAGTA
Source organism: Spirochaeta sp. (assembly GCA_020201015.1). Classification (GTDB taxonomy): domain Bacteria; phylum Spirochaetota; class Spirochaetia; order DSM-27196; family SLAA01; genus SLAA01. Next base: position 11,649 of record JAIVHN010000040.1, read on the forward strand.
ACTGAAGTAATCCCCCGGGCTTTTTTGCGGTTGCTTTTTTCTCGACAGCATCACTTCGTTTTTTGCCCGAGCTCAACCGTATACCGGACGATTTTCCGCCGTGTGCTATGGCCGACCGCGCAATGTAGATACTGCGGAGATCAGTACCTTTGCCGCTTAAACGGAACCACGCGCGAAGAAGTCGAGGAAGTTGGGGAGTTACTGTGTCGTAAATCTCATAGAGCACCACCTCAAATATTATCGCGAGCTCCTGCAGGCGCATTGTCCCAGGAAGAAAGTAGGCATTCATCATTGCTCGTACCCGTTCGATGTCCAACTTCTTCCCATTACTCTTTACAAAGTGGGCAATTGCCTCGGCCAAAAACTCCGGGTTGCGGAGAACTGCAGCGCAGTAGGGATTTATAAGCGGCAGCCGTGCAGCAATATCGGCCTCCAACGCCTCTTTGCTCAGGAAAGCAGAGTAGTCGCCACGTTTGCCCTGCAGCTGTGCCCTCATGAGCTGTTGATAATCTGCCAGTAGGGACTCTTTGACGGCGGGAATGTGCTCACGAAAAGCTTCGTATGCACGATCTCGATGTACGTAGAATCCGCCAATGCGATTAATACGAGCTACCTGTTTGCCCTCGGGCGGCGTGCAGTAATTCTGTTCGAGTCCGGTTTTAAACTCATCAAAGTCATCTGGGTAGTCGTTTTGGTATCCGACCACCATGGCTTCAAAATCCGTCTCGCTGTTCAACGCTTCACCCTTATCTCGAAGGGACTGAGCTAGTGCTTTCCAGTCCGTCGCACGCCTTTTACGTGCCTCTCGGTCCTCGTCTTCCTTTACGGTTGATGCTTTCAGGTAGCGCTCAATGAGCTCGCAACAATGGAAGAAGTCGTCGCCGGTCGATAATCCGGTGAGATCTTTCAGTTTTTCAATGTTCGTGAGTATCGTACCACTGAATCCTAACCAGAATATTGCACCGGTTCCGGTGCTCCTCCTATGGAGTTCATTCAATGAAATGCCGACAACCCGCGACACTGCTACAGAAAAGTCGGAGGACTCAAGCCGTCTGGCAACCTTGCGCATGAGGAGGTGGTCAAAGGCTTCCGCTCGGGCCCGCGGGATAGGTAGTGCGTCGCCGGAACCAAAGCGGTAGCGGAAAACGACAAACCGTGCAAACTTTTGCGGCTCGTGCACAAACTCCGACATTGTGGTGTCGTCAAGATCGCGGAAGAAGTCCGAGGGAACAAAAATATTGTCGGCTTTGAGCCGTTTCATGGTCGGAAGGGGGGCATCTAAGGAAAGGTCCAACTCACGATAGTGCTCATCAATAAGATAACTGAAGAATCTCACCGACCCGGGTTCGGTGAGCACCACGGCGCTGTTGGCTATCTTTGAGTTGTTTATCGCAGTACAGAGCAAACCATATTCTTGTTGCTGGAGACGTCGCATAAGGCGAGCAAACTCGACCTCAATGCCGAGTTCATGGTTCATAGCCGCGAGAAAGCGGTTGTAGGAAATCTCGGGCTCCCACATCCTGCACAATTGGTGAAAGCAGTCGCGTTCGCGGGGCGCAACAATGCCCAGCTGCGAAAGTAGTTCCTCGCGTTCACGTTCGCCGAGCGCTACGTAGTGTGGCGCCACCACGGTTTCGGGCGTGGCATCGGCCCGCGTACTGTTGTTTCTATCCGGCACCGCTATGTCCTCGTGTGTAAATCATAACGCAAAGTTAACCATTTGTCGTAGGTCTCAAGTTTACTCGGCACCTTCCAGGTTTACTCGGCACCGCTGCTATACGCTCATTATCGGTTTGGGCGTTGTACGATTTGACCAAGCTGAAATGAATCTCTACACTTCAAAGACACTATGAACCGCGAAGTCTTTAGTTATACCACGTTAAACACATTATTTCGAAGCTCGCCCACAGTGCAACTAAGTGATGCCGACAAGTACGTTATCTTTAGTGATCTCCACATGGGAAACGGTGGAAAAACCGACGATTTTTCCCGTAACTCAGATATGTTTATTCAGGTATTGCGCAATTACTATTTGCCTAAGGGCTACACACTAATCCTCAACGGTCTGTTTTCATTTTTCATGGACATCAGACTTCACAACGTTACATGAAATATAATCGTCTTCTTGGTCTTGGACTGAAGTACCTGTCTAAACCTTTTCACATTCGAAGTTCGAGCGTAGCACATTCAAGTAGTAAGCGTTTCCATACCGAGAAACGGGTATACCAGTTCGCGAGTCGCAAAAAGGTGCTTTCAATTATTGGGCACACTCACCGTCCACTTTTTGAGTCGATGTCTAAGGTTGATTCGCTCAAGTTTGAGATTGAGCGATTGTGCCGCAAATACCCTGCGGCTGGCGACAGCAAGAAGCAACGTATTGCAGAGCTCATACAACGACATCGATCTGAACTGAACTACGTGCAGCGCTACGAAGAATCTGCTGCCAATCGTAGCAGCCTTTACAATGCTAACTTGGTTGTGCCGTGCATGTTTAATTCCGGCTGTGTGCTTGGTGAAAGAGGCATGACCGCACTTGAGATGAGCAAAGGGAATATCGCCCTGGTCTACTGGTTCGACGGCTCCCGTGGGAAGAAGTACCTGCAGGATCGCACCTACACTACAAAACAACTGGGTGAAAGCAGTTACTACCGTGCGGTCATGAAAAAGGATAGCCTTTCCTACATCTTTAGTCGAATACGCTTGCTTACGTAGAGGGGTTGGGCGGCCTACCGGCCACTCACTCGGTATCACTAAGTATAATGAGCTCTACGCGACGGTTGGCTGCGCGCCCCTCCGTAGTTGCGTTGTCTGCTATCGGCTCCCGCGCACCGCGGCCTTCATACAAGAGTCTGTCTGGGTTAACTCCGCGGTTCCCCAGAGCTTCGGCCAGGGCTGCCGCCCTCTCGACCGATAGAGACTCTTGACGCGAAGCAGCACCTACTGCTGCCGTGTGACCAATAAGTAAAATGCTCCGGTCGGGAAAGTTACGCAGCAGTGCGGCGAGTCGATCAATACGGGGTAGTTCTTCCGGTAGAAAAACCGCAAGGTTTGGCTCAAACCGGATACTACGAATCTCTATGAGCAGTCCTTCCGGCACCTCTCGACTCTCGGTGTCGGGCAGCGCTTGGATTTCGCGGGTAATTTGCTCGTTCATGTCCGGGCTAAGAAGCTGTTCCCCTGCCCGAAACCAGGTAAGGCTGAAACCTTCGAAACCTAGTGCCGTTCCGTTGGTCATCTGC
>JAIVHN010000208.1 GCA_020201015.1 Spirochaeta sp.
GTTTCCAAAAAGAAGGCAGACGAAAAAGCCTACTGGAAAGTACTTAAAGATGCCTTCCAGGATCACACTCCCGTCGATGGAAAAGTCGTCCGCAGCGTGAAGGGTGGCTTTGAGGTTCAGCTGATTGCAGATATCCGCGGATTTAACCCGATCTCAAAAATGGACAATCGCCGCATTGATGAACCTGAAGAGTATGTCGGACTTGAGTCCAAGTTCTATGTAGAAAGGCTCTATAGTGAAAACCGAGTAAACATTATACTCTCACGTCGCGGGTGGCTTGAAGAACAAACAAAACTTGCCAAGGAAGGCTTTTTTCAGAACGTAGCAATTGGTGACGAAGTCGAGGGCGTAGTCAAGAGCTTCACCTCCTTCGGTGCCTTTATCGACTTAGGCGGCTTTGACGGTCTGTTACACATCAACGACATGAGTTGGGGTCATGTTACTCGTCCGAAGGACGTGGTTAAGAAAGGTGAAACTCTAAAGCTGAAAGTAATCCGCATGGAGCCTGAAGAGCAGAAGATTAATCTTTCCTTACGGCACATGACAGCCGACCCCTGGAGCACCTTTGAGGATAAATACCGGGTCGACGATATTGTGAGCGGTAAAGTTACTAAGCTGACCGACTTCGGTGCGTTTATTGAGATAGAAGAAGGTATCGAAGGCCTTGCTCACATCTCCGAACTTTCTTGGGTAAAGCGCATTAACCATCCCAAAGAAGTTCTTTCGCCGGGTGATGAGGTTGAGACAAAAATTCTTGATTACGATCTTGCGCAGGGGCGCGTTTCCCTTGGCATTAAACAGGTACTGCCGAACCCCTGGGAAGATCTTCCGGAGAAGTACCCGGTCGGTATGCGGCTCAGTCGTGTTATAAAGAAAATTACTAACTCCGGCGCATTTATCGAACTTGAGGAAGGTATAGACGGCTTTCTCCATGTCGACGACATATCGTGGACAGAACGCCCGCGCCACCCGTCCGAACTCCTTGAAGAAGGACAAGAGATCGAGTGTGTTGTATCCGCTTTTGATGTAGAAAATCGCAACATCCGCCTTAGTCTGAAACAACTTGATGAAGATCCCTGGGCTGGCCTGAAACGGGCATACTCGAACAGGACTATTATTGAGGGCGAGGTTACCAACATTACCGACTTCGGCGTGTTCCTCCGCGTTCCCGGGGGAGTCGAGGGCCTCATCAGCAAGAACGCGCTTATCGACCCACGTACCGAGTCTTTTGAGCAGGCTGCCGGTAAACTCAAGATTGGCGAGAAACTGTCAGTTGTTATTACCGAGATCAACCCGCCGAAACAACGGCTTGGACTCTCGGTGCGTGAAGTTGAGCGTAAGGAACAGCGTGAAGAGCTCCAGAAGTACATTCATGATAACGACGATGAGGCAACTTTTACTCTTGGTGACTTTCTCAAGGACAAAAGCGAAACCTGAAGCAGGTTCGGAATGAGCAATGTTCAAATCGGACCTCGACCAACGTCGATTCGAAACCTTTATTGAGATTAATACCCTCATCAACTCGGACTACAGCAATGCGCGCGAGTTACTTCAGCGCATTGTCGAGTCTGCAACCCGTCTCACAAGTGCCGAAGCCTCGTCGCTACTGTTGCTGAACGACGAGAACAACAAGCTGTATTTTGAGATAGCCCTAGGCTCTAAAGGGCCGGAACTCTCTCGATTCTCGCTTCATTTAGGTGAGGGCATAGCCGGGTGGGTCGCGCAACACAACCGTTCCCTCATTGTTGACGATGTTGCAGAAGACCCTCGCTTTTTTTCGACGATCAGCAAACAAATAGGCTATACAACAAACTCCATTCTCGCTGTCCCTATGCGGGTCAAAGACCGCTGCGTCGGTGTTTTGGAAATGATAAACAAGCGCGACGGAAAGGTATTTGATCAACACGACCTGCAGTGGCTTGAGATTTTTGCAAATCAGGCAGCCTTGGCTCTTCAAAATGCTCGCTCGTTTCAACGTGCTCGTGAAGAAATTTCCCGACTCCAAGACCAAGTAAATGCAGACCAAGGGTACCATCGACTGGTATATCGTAGCCCAGCAATGGTGGAGAAACTTGAGCTGGCCAAACGTGTGGCGGAGACCGACTCATCTGTGCTAATTATGGGTGAGAGTGGTGTAGGCAAGGAGTTGTTTGCGGAACAAATTCACCGACACAGCCACAGATCCGCTGGTCCGCTCGTTCGTGTTAATTGTGCCGCTTTGCCGGAGTCTCTACTTGAAAGTGAACTTTTTGGTCATGTCAAAGGCGCCTTTACCGACGCTCATGCCGACCGACAAGGGAGATTCGAACTGGCGCATGGAGGCACGATTTTTCTCGATGAAATAGGTGAGTTCCCTTTGAAACTCCAAGCAAAAATGCTCCGGGTACTGCAGCAGCGAAGTTTCGAACGCGTCGGTTCAAGTGAGCAGATCACGGTAGATGTTCGTATTATTGCAGCCACAAACCGTGACATTGAAAAAGCAGTGCAGAACGGCAGTTTTCGCAGCGATCTATATTATCGACTGAATGTCCTTCCTATCGTGGTTCCACCGCTGAGACGCCGTCCAGAAGATATTCCAGCTCTGGCTGAGTTTTTTCTACAACAACTGAACAGTGAGACCAAAAAACAACTGCGCGGCTTCACCGACGAGGCCATGGAGAGCCTGCTGGCTTATTCGTGGCCTGGTAATGTTCGCGAGCTGGAAAACGTTATCGAACGCGCAGTTGTAATCTGTCGTGATGACTACATTGAACCGCAACATCTCATGCTCAACGACCGTGAGATGGGCGCGGAGGAGAACTATCATGGCAAAACCCTTAAGGACTCCATCAACTTGTTCAAGCGCAACTACCTCCGTAATGCACTGGAGCAGCACGCATGGCATCAGACCGACACAGCTAAAGCGCTGGGTATACAGCGCACCTATCTATCACGGCTTATGAAGGAACTTGATATTCGCCGCTAAGTGCGGCTCTTGGGCCATAGTTTAGCCCACGAATCTTTCTATACTTTACGACAAGGAGCACCACCGCATGACAACCGGTACAGACGAAAAATTAGGCTTTACTGATACGCTTGTAGCATTTCTTCAAAGAAACAGACGCACATTGGCCATACTCTTGGCTGTTCTCGTACTCGGTAGCGCAGGACTCTTTGGATTCTTTGAGTACAACGCACGCCGGTCGGAGTCGGCGCTTCAAAAACTCGAGGAGGGCCTTGAACTCTACACGGAACTTCAAGCAGCGGATGATACCACTCAAGAAGCTCTCATGGAGGAACTGCAGAACATCCTAACCGAGATTCGAAGCAAGTATTCCGGCACCTATGCTGCCGATCGAGCTTCCTTTATATCGGCGGAGCTCGCCTGGAACCGCAGTGATTATGATTCAGCCGCTAACGACTTTCTTAGCCTGGCTCAAAGTAGTCCTCGTTCGCACCTCGCCTCGCGGGCTCTCCTGCTTGCAGGGCTTGCCTTCGAGGAAACAGCGAACCGAGATGCTGCCCACGATTCCTACCAAAAGCTTGTCGAAGACCACGGTAAAGAGGCGCCCGAAACACCTCGTGCGTTATTCGCGCTCGGACGACTTGCCGAGGAGCGCAACGATCTCGAAACGGCTATAGAGTATTATGAACAATTAACACAGGATTTCTCTGGCGCCGCTTGGACAAATCTGGCGCGAAACCGTATAATCTACTTCGAATCGCGGTAGCGATAGAGTGCGAGCCGCCTAACCACACACCTGGTTAGGCGGGTTGTCGGCCGGGCGGAACCACCGGGCGCTTTTAAGGCGATAAGAGCTGCTCGACCGTATCGGCAATCCTTCTTGTCCGGAGCGCCGACATGAAAAAGATGCAGTTTTCCACTTTGCTTGGAAAAAAGACCGGTATACTCGTTGGTATCGCGGTAGCTGTTCTCCTAGTATTACTCAACACCTTTACTGCCATTCCTGAGCGCTTAGAACTGACGATGCTCGACCTGCATTTCCGTCTCAAGAATCCTTACCAACCTGAGGCTATTCAGGAGGGAGTTGTCGAGGTCGAGCGGAACCCGCGATTATCACAAGATATCGTTATCATTGGAGTCGACTTCCAGACGCTGAACGAGCTTGGTCAATGGCCATTTCCTCGCGCAGTCCACGCCGATCTGGTGAACTCCTTTTCACGGATTTCAGATCAGAACCGCAGAGAATCCTCAATCTTCATTGATATATTCTTCATTGAGCCAGCTACCGCACCCTACAACGATGCTTTGCTGATAGACAGTATGTACGAGAGTGGCCGCGTGTACCTTGAAACAGTGCTCGAGTACACCCAGCCCCCAACACGCACAATTGGGCAAGAATTATACCGCCGTCATTACACCTTGTTTGACACCGTTGGTACTATTCAAGATATTGAAGGTAATATCGATCGCATGCCCAGCAACTTTGGGTTACAACCACCGCTCATCCCATATGCGGCAGCAGTTCGTGGTTACGGACATGCAAATTACTACGAGGACTACGACTCAGTATTTCGTCGTCAGGCTCTCGTTGCCAAGTCATCTAAATATCTTGGTGAAATTCTCTTCGAAGAGCTTGATACAGACTTCCAACTTGATAGTTCGGCAAATGAGCGCCTGGTATGGTTTGACAGCTCTGGCGCCGACCACACCGTGGAGTATCCAGTAACCGAGGAGTCATTAGCCCGGTTGCGCGCAGATCTCGAGCGTGAAGGTGTTCCGATTGGTGCAGCTGAGGGTTCGGACGGGCAGGGGAGTTACCGACTTCGCATATACCAAGATCACGTCATTCCTGCAGTCACGCTATCGCTCGCTCTTGAGTACTTTCACCGCGACTACAGTGATCTTGAAATTGTGCTCGGCAGCCATATTACTCTACCGGAACCAAGAGTTTTTGATCGCACGAGCGGAGAGCTGGTTCCGTATAAGGTACAAACCCAGCCCGCTGAGTATGGTTCCGAAGGCGAGCTGATCCGTGAAGCTCAGTATCGTGATATTCCTGAGATCACTATTCCTATCGATGAACGAGGGGAAATGCTTATCAACTTCATGGGTCCACGTTCCGGAGCTGGCCGTGACGAATACCAGACTTTTCCAGTGCGTTCGTACTCTGGGTATATACGCCGTGTCCCCGGCCTTGATCCCACCGCATGGCCCGTAACACGCGGGGTTGAGAACAAAATTCTTATGGTAGGTGCGTTTGCCCCCGGAATGGCTGCAGACGAAAAGCTGACCCCGTACGGCCTTATGTATGGTATAGAAATGCACGCCAACGCACTTAACACTATACTCATGGATAATTTTCTCGAATATGCTCCACGATCCGTCGATATCGCGGTCTTGTTTGCTCTTGCAATTGCCACCGGATATCTTACCGCCCACATAGCCACCATATGGGCATTTGTGCTCTCTTTAGGTGGCCTGGCCGTGTACTTCTTTGTAGTGACGATTCTCTTTGATACACGTGCGTATATCCTCAATTACTCGTCACCTGCAATTGCTGTGCTAGTAACGGCAGTAGCAGTGGTCATTTACCGTGTAATGACCGAGGAGCGCGACAAACGCCGCATACGTGAAATGTTTGGCAAGTACGTTAGCCCTGACGTCGTATCGGAGATCTTAGATAACCCACCCGAACTTGGTGGTGTAGACCGCGAGCTCACCGTCTTTTTCTCAGACATCCGTGGTTTCACAACGCTATCTGAGTCCATGTCGCCGCAGGAACTGGTAAATCATCTAAACATCTACTTAACGCGAATGACCGATATTATCCTTGAGTACAAAGGAACGCTGGACAAGTATGTTGGTGACGAGATTATGTGTTTCTGGGGCGCTCCGCTTCCAGAAGAGGATCACGCAATGCTGTCCTGTAAGTGTGGTCTAAGGCAAATGGAAGCTCTTGCTGAGCTTAACGAAGGCTGGCCTCCCGAGAAACGTATCGATATCGGAATCGGTATTAATTCCGGCATTATGACGGTTGGGAACATGGGCTCGGCCGGGAGAATGAACTATACTTTGATGGGGGACAACGTTAACCTTGCCGCACGGTTGGAAGGCACAAACAAAGAATATCAAACACATGTGCTTATTAGCGAGTACACCTATGGTCTTGTAGCCGACCGAGTTACCGCGCGTGAGCTTGATAATATTCGCGTCAAAGGTAAGAACAAGCCAGTCGTCATATATGAGTTGTTAGATGTTAATGAAGGCCTTGATTCTCCAAAGCTGCGGTAAGAAGTGTCAACGGTATCTGCTCAAGGGCGCCACTGCTTGCTGGCTCAGCGCGGTCTCGGCTCTTTTGAGCCTATTTCTGGTAGGCGTGTTGGGTGGCTGTGGCCTTGATGTTGTCCCATTCCTGTATCCTCCCGAGAGCCCGAGTACCATCGGCTCAGGGGTGCAGTTTCTCCACGATACACGCAATAACGATGCTCCGCAAAGTGACAATTTCCAGGGCTACGAAATCTATTATAAGTTCTACGACTTTGGCGACGGTGGCAGCGGCGAAACACAACTCCAGAACGACCGTGATGCCATAGAGGCCGACCCCGAACCTCCAGGAACCGCACGGTTAAGCAGCCGCAACTTCCGCCGCTTACAGTCTCTGCGCAACGATGGAAGCCTTCAAGCACAGCTGCCGTTGATACCGGTGTCCATAGGGAGCAGCCCCTCGATACAGCTGCGATTCAGCGGAGTCGCGGACAATCCAGGCGCGGTTTTACTCCGCAACAACAACGAGACCGACGCCACAACACTGGTCAGGGCGGTTAACGACGCCAATGCGCAACCACGCGCGTTTTACGGTGTTGATAAATACGACGCGGACCACCCAGACATTCCCAACACCATCGACCTGACAGACGGCGGTGGTGCCAATCTTCGCATAGCGTTTTATGCTGTAGCATACGGTGTTCAACCCGATTTTCGACCGCTGTACAGCACACCAAGATTCTTAGCAACCGAAATTCCACTTGACTTTGAATAGACTCGTATTACATACAACACGAATAGACTCGTAATTGAACCTCACCGACGTGAACGTGAAAAACCAACAAACGCTGGACATTTCGGCGCATTTTTCGCACACTATGCAGCATGAGCACCACGTACTACCTCAACATCGCATTAACGTACATTATAATCGGTTTTGGTACCGCACTCTTATTTTATTACGGTCTCCGCAAGCCGGTCCTTGGCCGTTTCTGGGGAGCATTGCTCATTGGGCTCATCGGATCCTTTCTCGGTGGGGTAATAGAGTTCTTTCTTGCAGATCTCATAGAACTGCTTACTAACTTGAACAACGTGAACATCTTTCCGCCAATTTTCATGGCGGCACTCCTCATTTGGATTCTCTCACGCATTAGCTCAGCGTCAGACTAACAGTTCATTCGAACACAAGATGTAGAGCAAGATGTAGACTTGCTCACGAGTTATCCACAAGGGTTATCCACAATTCACTCACATATTGCGTATAACGCGTGCAGAGTATGCTTCAAGTTGAACTTTACATGGTCGCATGCATGTCACACGAGCACCCCAAAACGTCCGACACCCCAAGATTTCTAAGATGCATTTTACTTCCGATAATGTATATTCGGTCTACTCGGATTAAGAG
>JAIVHN010000041.1 GCA_020201015.1 Spirochaeta sp.
GTGTCGGCAAGCGGCCGCAATGTGGCAGCATTAATAAGGTACATGCGGTAGCGGTCTACCGGTGCTATGGCCTGGAGCTGTGCAAAAGCCAAATTGGGTTCTGCCTCCCACTCGTACCAGATCGCACTAACCTCCACGAGACTAGAAAGTGTCAGCATCTCGGTAGATCGTAGGACGAAACCTTCGTACCCCGACTGTAACTGCAGAAGGCTATGGTTGGCGAACTCGTCAAACCACGCCTCACCAAACCCGTCGGGTTTCCCCAAGGAGACGCTGAAGGTTGGTCTATAGTCGTCGTGATTCGTTTGACTTGGTCCAAAAAACCGGATCTGCTGTGCCTCAGGCTCAAATGCTTCCCAGCCATCCGGGACTATGGCCGAAATAAGTGTGCCCTCATGAGCAAAACTGGTGAAGCCTGTGTTTTCCGCCATTCTATCCTCCTGAACTCCGGGTGCCGGGTGCCGGTGCTATAACGGCTTGCTAAAGCAATACGAAACGCGCAGTATGTGCCGCATGATCAAAGGCTGGCAGATACTCCTGTGTGCGCGCAGCCGGTGCAAGAAAGATCAGCGAAAACACTATGTTTCCAAGCTGGGCAAAGGTCTCATGGCGCACAACTTGGATGCCTAAATCTTGCTGCTCATACACAAGGGTCTGCTGTACAGCCGGAGCCCCGTCAATAGTACACTCGGCCCATGCTTCTACACTGCGTTCGGGAACCTCGGCCGACTCAAGCGCCAAGAGCCGGTAGGCGTCATGCTGCTGTTCGGGAACTGCGGTTGCCTTGGTCAGCACCTTTGCCCCCAGCTCGTCGTCGTCATCCAGATCGTCGGCATAAATAGCGCTGTTGCTGTCGGGATCTTCGTCTTGTTCTTCGAAACCAATGGGCAACTCGAGCGAGATCTTGCTGTGCCAACTGAAATGGTGAATATAAGCAGGCATGTGTCGCATTGGTACGGCTCCCAGAAATGATAGTGAATGTTGTTAGAATCGAGGGTATGGTGGACTGGGTGCAAGGTCAAGCGGAACAAGACGCTTCAAAGGAAACATCATCTTAATACTAGAGAAACATATACAAAGGAGGAATGGTTTTGAGTGCAGTTGTATTGTATGGACTGGCGGGGGCGGCGTTGCTGCTTTCGGCGGTCAAGGACAAGAAAAAGACGCGCATAGCTCTGTATAAAGGCTGGATGGCCTTTAACGGTATCTTGCCGCAGTTCATTGCGGTCATATTGTTGGTAGGAATCATGATAGCACTATTGCGACCTGAGGTTTTGAGTAGGCTCATTGGGAGCGAGTCCGGCTGGCTTGGCGTTTTCCTGGCGTCCGGGGTAGGGAGTATCACCCTCATTCCAGGCTTCATTGCCTTTCCGACGGCAGCCTTGCTGCTGCGAGGCGGGGCTGGGATAACCCAAATTGCAGCATTTGTCTCATCCCTCATGATGGTTGGTGTTGTAACGCTTTCAGTTGAAATTTCGTACTTTGGCAAGCGCGCTGCGATAGTGCGTAATGTCGTCGCATATATTTTTGCTCTGGTGGTTGCGGTGATTATGGGGCTGGTGGTGCCGGTATGGTAAAAAAGCTACTTCGGTCGTACTTGTTTGCTTTGAGCGTAGTGGCGGTTTATGTCGTGCTGGCCTTTACGCACCGAGCGGTATTTGACACAGCCGTGGAGACTGCGGTTTCCGGCACCTGGGAGATGCTTGCCATTATTCCCCCAATATTCGTACTGCTTGGACTGCTGGACGTATGGGTGCCCCGAGAGGTTCTGACGCGCTATATGGGACCTGGCTCGGGCATTCGGGGTGGCTTTATTGCCTTTGTGCTGGGTTCGGCGGCTGCTGGCCCGTTGTATGGTGCCTTCCCGGTGGCGGCGGTGCTCATGAGCAAGGGGGCTTCGTTCTTCAATGTACTTCTGCTCATTGGCGCTTGGTCTACAACAAAAATCCCAATGTTGTTGTTTGAGTTTCAAGCGTTGGGAGCGCCCTTTGCGCTCACTCGGTTGCTGCTCAATATTCCGGCAATTATCGGCATTGCCTGGCTTATTGAAGCCGTTGTATCGCGCCTCGAGGTCGAGCGGATCTATGAAAGATCACGGCTTCGCACTGGAGCCACGTCGTAGTGCCGGTGCGTGGCGCGCAGGGCCGCCAGCGCTCCAGGCCGCCGGAACTCTACTTGCAACTTCCCCACAACGGATGCATAATATGGGAACGGTGTTCCAAAAATTGCAAAGGGCGGGTAGCATATGTGGTCAAAAGAACTGACGGAGTCGTTGAGCAAGAATCCAATTATAGCGGTTCTGGTTTTTGGTGACCCGGCAGATGCGGTGCCGACGGCTCAGGCACTTGTGCGGGGCGGAGTGTTCCATGTTGAGCTTGCCTTGCGCACCGCAGGCTCCATGGAGGCGCTTAAAGCAGTCATTGCCGAGGTGCCGGAGCTGGTGGTCGGTGTAGGTACGGTTCTCCAACCGGAGCAAGTTTACGAGATTAAAGAGCTTGGGGCAGCCTTTGCCGTGAGTCCTGGGTTTAATCCGCGTGTTGTTGAGGCCGCGCGCGACAGCAATTTGCCTTTTGCTCCCGGTGTTGCCACTCCCAGTGAGATTGAGGCTGCTTACTCACTTGGTTGCCGCCTCCTTAAGCTCTTCCCGGCCGAGCCACTTGGCGGCATCAAATACCTTCAGAGTGTTAATTCCGCGTATCGCCATCTTGGTCTCAGCTATATTCCGCTTGGTGGAGTTACGCGCGAGAACATGAACGACTGGCTTGCATTGCCGGAGGTTCTTGCTGTCGGAGGTTCCTGGCTTGCACCAAAGAACCTCATTGTGAATAAAAACTGGAGAGAGATTGAGGATCGGGCCCGCGACGCAGCCTTGGGCGTCGTTTCGGCACAGTAGCTTGCCAAGCGCAACATAGACGGGAGTAAAGAACATGGCACACGTGGTGAGTTTTGGCGAGGTAATGACGCGCTTCCGAGTTCCCGGCAACCGGCGTGTTGTGCAGGCGCTTCCCGGCACCTTAGATGTCTCTTTTGCCGGGGCCGAGGCAAATATCGTGGCTGGTATTGCCTTACTTGGCGGTACGGCAACCTTTGTGTCGGCACTGCCGCGGAATCCTATTGCCGATGCCTGCATTACCTATCTAAATGGGATAGGTGTTGATACATCGGCTATTGTCCGCACAGAGTCCGGAAGAATAGGAGCCTACTACATCGAGGTAGGTGCGAATCAACGTGCAAGCAACGTTGTCTATGACCGTGACCACTCCGCCGTTGCCCTTACCGCTACAAACGCGTACGACTGGGCCGCCCTCTTTGAGGGCGCAGAGTGGTTTCACACAACAGGAATTACTCCGGCCCTGTCGGCAAAAGCAGCCGAAGCAGTCACGGATGCAGTGCGGTCGGCCAAGGAACAGGGGCTGACCGTCTCATGCGACTTGAACTATCGTGGCAAGTTATGGCGCTGGGATGCTAAGGGAGATCCAAAGGCCTTGGCACGCAGTACCATGGAGACGATCCTCCCCTATGTGGATCTTGTTATTGCAAATGAAGCCGACGCCGACGACGTGTTAGGAATTCGTGCTGGTGAGAGCCAGGTAGACCAGGGCAGCTTGGATATAGAGCGGTACCCCGAGGTTGCACGCCGAATTGTTGAGCGCTTTCCGAATGTGCAGCAGGTTGCAATAACGCTTCGTGAAAGTGTCTCGGCTTCTCATAATCGTTGGGGAGCGATGTTGTATGAGGCCTCGACCGAGGCTGCGGTATTTGCGCCGATGCGAGACGGTAGGTACCGGCCAAACGAAATTACCCATATTGTTGACCGCGTTGGGGCGGGCGACGCATTTGGGGCGGCCTTGATCTTTGCCTCGTGTGACCCTGCTCTCAAGGGTGATTCTGCTCAAAGGCTGTCCTTTGCCGTGGCGGCAAGCACTCTGTGCCACTCCATAGAGGGAGACATTAACTATGTTACGCGGGCCGAGATCGAGACCTTAGCCCGCGGCGACGCCTCGGGGAGAGTTGTGCGCTGAGGCCGGTGGGCGCGACGCCTCGGGGAGAGTTGTGCGCTGAGGCCGGTGGGCGACGCCTCAGGGGAAGTCGTCCGTTGACAAGTGGCGACGCACTTTCTTAGCCGCTTCCTTGAGCTTTTCTGCGTAGAGCTTCTTCACGGTTTCAGTAACACGTGCGGTCGGCATAGACAAGCTAAGTGCGGCTATGACTGTGCCGTCCGGGTGGATGAGTCCGCACAGCCGCGTCTGCTCAAGGTCTTGTTTCAAAGCAGAAATAGTTATGCGGGTCTTGGGCGTGAAGCCGGTTAGCGCCTTGTCCGCACCAATCTTATCGACAAGGTCGGGTCGCGCGAACGCGAGGAGACACTTGCCTAAACCGGTGCAGTGAAGTGGTGCTGTTTGGCCTGGGCGTGACTTCATAAATACGCGCAAGGTTTGAGTTGACTCAATCTTGTGGAGGTAGACCAGTTTGTCGTTTTCAAGAACCGCAAGGTGTATGGTTTCATCTGTTTCGGCAGCAAGGGTTTCCATGACCTGCTTTGCATGTGGTAGGAACTCGAGCTGCTGAACCACTCGAGCGCCAAGCTCAAACAGTTTGATGGTGGCTCGATAGTGCTCGGTTACCGGGTCCTGCTGAACGTAGTGGAGGTTCCGGAGGCTGCTTAGAAAGCGGAAAACGGTGCTCTTGTGTAGCGCCAGGCTGCGCGAGATCTCGTTAACCCCTATTCCTTCAGCCATCGAAAGCTGCTCAAGAATTTGCATTGTGCGTGCCACAGCAGGAACCGAGTCCGGTAGAGCCGTTTCTTTTATGGGGCGCTCCATCTTTTTAGGCATGCTTTTTTCTCCGAAATGCCGTGGTGCCTGCGGCCTGGGACAACGCTGTCATTGAACGCGGGACGCTCCATAGTATCACAGAAAAACAGAACGCTGTTCCCTTTTCGATTGACAGCTGCATACTCCGGTTCTACTATAATGCAACACGTGCTAACTGTACTCAAGGGCGTGTGGCGGTACTGTACACACACAAAGCTTAGCCCTGAGAACAATTCACCCGTGAGTTTGTGGAGACGTGCAAAAAAAGGAGAGGTGTATGAACAAGCGAGCAATTTTTGTGTCCCTGGTCGTCGCACTACTGTTGGTGGCCGCCACCGGTACGGTGTGGGCAGGCGGTGCCGCTGAAGAAGCGGCGGTTTATCCAAGCCGGACGGTGAGTGCCGTCGTTCCTTGGGCGGCCGGTGGAGGTACCGACCGAGTAGCCCGATTCTGGGCAGACGCATATCAGCAGGAGCTGGGCGTTCCTTTCGTTGTAGAGAATCGCACCGGCGGTGGAGGTGCGGTAGGTCATTCTGCAGGCGCGCGCGCAGCAGCAGACGGCTATACCATTGCTATGGTGACTTTTGAGTTGGCTACCCTGGAAAGTATGGGGTTGGCCGATATCACCTATGCCGACTACGATTACATTTTACAAATGAATGAAGATGCGGCTAGTGTTATTGTCCGCGCGGACTCACCCTACGAGACAATTCAAGATTTGTTTGATGATATTGAAGCGAATCCGGGGCAGGTCTCGTTCTCCGGAACCGCTGTTGGCGGCGTGTGGGACTTGTCGCGAGTGGGAATGCTGCTTGAAGCCGGTATCGACCCTGACGACACATTATGGATTCCATCCGAAGGTGCGGCACCTGCAATTACGGACTTGCTTGGTGGTCATGTCGACGTTATCACCAACAGCCTTCCTGAAGCGCAGTCGCAACTTGAGGCGGGAAATCTCCGCGCGCTTGCGGTAATGTCTGACCAGCGCAACGCGGCCTTCCCGGATGTACCGACCTTAAAGGAACAGGGAGTTGAGTGGTCCGGTGGTACCTGGCGTGGTTTTGCGGTTCCTGCCGGTACTCCTGAAGATGTACGGCAGGTGCTCATTGAGGCCGGCGAAAAAATTGCAACTTCTACCGAGTTCGAAAACTTCATGGCCGATGCCGGTTTTGGTATTCGACTCAGACTTGGCGATGAATATGCCGAATTTGTTGAAGACGAACATTACACATGGCAGACGATCATCCGTGAAATTGGGTTCTAATAACCCGCTGACTCGAGACTAAGCGATAATGGTTGGGGTGTATCATCGCGCGTGGTACACCCCTTTTCATATTCTATAGGCGGTGTGATGAGCGACGATACCAATAACGAGAAACAGACAGGCACAACCGAAACGCGAACGTACTCACTGAACTTTCCGATCATTTTGTTTCTTGTTGGTGTGACAACTCTGGTTTTTGCTTCACAGTTGCCTGTCTTCATGCAGCGCGGAGCGCGTCTTCCTGGCCCGCAGTTCTTTCCAACCATATTGGGAGTGTTCTTCTGCTTAGCTGGCGTGGTAGAGCTTATGCGCTATGTAGCCTGGCGCCGACGAAAAGCATACGGTAGCGGCGATCAATCGTCCACTCTAAAGTATGAAACAACCGCGCAGGTCACACTGGCTGCGCAGGCCGAACAGACCGCACAGGTCCCACCGGCTCCAAGGCCAGCGCTGTCTGCCCGCATTGAGCAGGTGGCAAAAAACTGGGGAAATCAAACTGTGGCGCTACTGCTGGTGGCACTGCTGGTATTTGTTCTCGTCCTGCCCGTCTTAGGATTCGTCCTCACCGGTTTTCTTTTTTCGCTGGTCGTCTTGCTTCGGCTCAATGCCAAGCCAGCTCCGGCTGTGCTCCTGTCGCTAGCATTGGTGGTCCTTATTGCGTTCATATTTGTGTCGGCATTTCGGGTGCCCCTTCCACGAGGAATTCTTTCATTACCCTTCTGAACCGTGAGGAGCCGTTAGATGGTTGAGTTGTTCGCGCAGGTCATGCATCCGAGTATCTTGTTCCCTTGGTTCATGGCAATGCTTTTTGGAATATTTGCTGGCGCAACGCCCGGACTAACGGCAACCATGGCGACCGCCCTCATTGTACCAATCAGCTACTACATGCCACCGCTTGCCGGATTGGCAATGATCATTGGGGCAACCTTCACCGCCATCTTTGCCGGTGATATTCCCGCAACCTTCCTCCGCATTCCCGGGACGCCAGCATCAAGCGCCGCAACCTTAGACGGCTACCAACTCACCCTTCAAGGTAAAGGTGGCTACGCGCTTACGCTTGACCTAATTTGCTCCGCCCTTGGCGGTCTCATGGGCGTTGGGATCCTCATTTTTGTGGCACCTCCTCTGGCCCAACTTGCGCTACGGTTCAGCAGCGCAGAGTATTTTTGGCTTGGCCTATTCGGGCTCAGCATGAGCGCGGTGGTGAGTAAAGGGAACACCTTTCGAGGAATTATTGCGGCCTGTGTTGGGCTGCTTGTGTCAACGGTAGGCATGGATGTCACGACCGGGCATCCTCGATTCACCTTTGGCCAGATTGATCTCCTCAGTGGTATCGGCTTCATTCCAGCAATGATTGGTCTTTTCGGCCTCTCCGAGGTGCTCAAGTTAGTCTCCAACCGCGACGCTCTGAGTCAGCCTTCCATAGCATCGGCAGTGAAGATTTCGTTACGGAGCGCCTTCCCGGTCGTGTGGCGCAATAAGCTGACGGTACTGCGATCAGGCAGTATCGGCACCGTCATTGGGGCTCTCCCCGGCGCCGGGGCGGACATTGCCGCCTGGGTGTCGTACGGCATAGCCAAGAAGCTCTCTCGCGACCCGGAGAAGTTTGGAACCGGCTCGGACGAGGGGGTCATAGCCCCAACAAGCGCCAACAACGCCGGTTTAGCCGGCGCCTGGATACCGGCGCTGGTATTTGGTGTTCCGGGTGACTCAATCACCGCGATCGTGGTGGGTGCCATGCTGATGTATGGTTTGCGACCCGGCCCACTCATATTTGAACAGAGCAGGGAGCTGGTAAACGGAATATTTCTTATTGCCGTACTCACGCAGTTCATGCTCATTGGTGTAGGGTTGTTGGGAATTAAGGCCTTTGGTCGAATTCTGCAGCTGCCGCGCAACGCCGTTATTGTTATTGTGTTGATGTTCTCGGTTGTGGGTTCTTTCGCGCTGCAGAACAACATCTTTGACATTTATATCATGATTGCATTTGGAATAGTCGGATTCTACCTCGAGAAGAACGATGTCCCCCTTCCCCCACTTATACTCGGTCTTATTCTTGGGCCTATGGTTGAGCGTAACTTGCGTGTCGGCTTAGTACGCACTCAGGGAGACTTCCTCCCCTTTCTTACGCGGCCGGTGAGTTCGGTCCTGGCGATTGCGCTCTTCATTACGCTGTTTGGAGGGCCAATTCTTAGCCTGATTCGCCGCTTACTCAAAAAATACGCCGTTCATAAGAAGTAGCCTCGGGAAGAGTTCTTTCGGTACCAACTCCAGGTAAATTCTTGTTGACAGCGAATCGATAACGGAATACTGTTAGGCCAGACTAATTATATTGTATTGTAGTAACTCGCAAAGAGGAGCAGAATATATGCCACAAAACCCTGTACCGCTTAGCACGCTTAAACAAGGTGACCGAGCAACTATTACTGATTTAACAAACCAGTCACGTCGATATCGGGCCAAGCTGCTTTCCATGGGTATGACCCCGGGGACAATGCTACGAATAGTCCGGCTTGCTCCAATGGGAGATCCAATTGAGCTTGATGTTCGAGGCTATCGGCTCTCGCTGCGACGTCAGGAGTGCAGCGCGGTTATGGTGCAGCCTGCTCCGGCTGAGAAAGCTATGGCCACTACCAAGTCAAGTTCGGAGACGTCTTCATGAACAAGGGACTGAAATCAAAGACGGCTGCGCCGAAAGGAAGCGCCGAATCCACTTCCCCCAACCACGGTGAGAAGACCGGACAATCCGGGGCTTCGGAACTACGACGGGTTGCGGTGGTCGGTAACCCTAATTCGGGTAAAACTACCCTTTTCAATGGGCTAACTGGAAGTCGGCAACGAGTCGGGAACTGGCCTGGGGTTACGGTTGAGAAAAAAGAAGGCACCATTATGGTGGAGGCGCCGTCTCTTTCCATGGTCAGCGGAAAGGCAGTGCAGGAGCTTGAAGCCTCACCTCATCCGGTTCATGGTCTCATCTCCGGCCGCATCGACATGGTGGACCTTCCAGGCATCTACTCCTTGACCGCATCCAGCGAAGACGAAATAGTTGCGCGCAATTTTCTATTTGAAGGCGAGTACGATCTTGTTGTGAACATTATTGACGCAGCAAATCTTGAGCGAAATTTATATCTCACGCTCCAGCTGCTTGAGATGCGTGTCCCGGTTCTGGTGGTTCTTAACATGAGCGACCTTGCTGAGAGCCGCGGAATGAGTATTGACTCCGAGCACCTGGCCTATCATCTTGGCTGCGCCGTTGTAAAGGTGAACTCAACCACTAAGCAGGGCATATCCGATGCGCGAGCCGCTATTACTTCGGCTCTGCAGCAGTCAAAAGTTTCGGAGGCTCGCGTCCGCTATCCTGAACCTCTTGCCGACGAGCTCAACCGCTTGGAAGAGCTATTTACCGGCTACACCCTCTCTCCGGCGCTTAATCCCCACCATGCCGCGCTCAGGATTATTGAGGGCGACTCGTACGTACAGAAAGTTGCTCGTAACGCGGTTGCCTTAACCGATGAAGAAGCTGATTCAATTCGGCAGACCCTGGAAAAGGAACTACATGAGGATCTGGACATTGTGGTTGCCGACGCCCGCTACGGGTTTATTCATGGCGTTACTAGAGATGTGGTTACTCGTCGGGCTACCAAAGAGTCGGTGACCGAGCAAATTGACCGTGTAGTCATGAACCGAATACTTGGTCTGCCAATATTTCTTTTGGCGATGTACCTTGTGTTCTGGTTTACCGTTGGAGTAGGTGGCGCCTTTATCGACTTTTTTGATATCGCCTTTGGTACCATTTTTGTCGACGGCTTTGGTACGCTCCTGGAAACACTTGGTTCTCCCGCTTGGGGTGTGACTATTCTTGCCGACGGTCTTGGTGCCGGTATTCAAACAGTGGCGACCTTTATTCCTATTATTTTTGTGTTGTTTCTTATGCTCAGTCTCCTTGAGGACTCCGGCTACATGGCGCGTGCCGCTTTTGTTATGGACAGGCTCATGCGCTGGATCGGGCTTCCCGGTCGTTCCTTTGTCCCTTTACTTGTGGGCTTTGGCTGCACCGTACCGGCGATTACCGCAACCCGTACGCTGGATAGTAAGAAAGACCGATATATGACTAACTTCATGTCGCCGTTCATGAGTTGTGGGGCCCGCCTGCCGGTGTACGCATTGTTTGCTGCCGCGTTGTTTCCCAGGCAAGCTGGCGTCGTGGTTTTCTCGCTCTATCTTGTTGGGTTGGTACTGGCAATTCTCACCGGCGTGCTCCTTAAGCGTACCATGTTCCACGGTGAGCACTCGCACTTTGTTATGGAGTTACCTCCCTACCATGTGCCGCGTCCGTGGGCAGTGCTTGGAGTAGCCACCCGTCGCTTGCGGGTGTTTATTGTACGTGCCGGTATCACTATTGTCGTGGTAGTATCAATTCTCTCGGTGCTCAACTCGCTTGGTACCGATGGCAGTTTCGGCAATGAGGATGGGTCGGCTTCCGTACTGGCCGGAATTGGGAGGTCAATCACACCAATCTTTGCCCCTATGGGAATTGAACAGGATAACTGGCCTGCTACCGTCGGCATCTTTACCGGAATCTTTGCTAAGGAAGCAATTGTCGGTACCTTGAGTTCACTCTAGCAGCTGATATTGAGGTAGAGACCGGCCTTTTCGTGAGCATGCGAAGTCACTTTAACGCTGCCTCGGGCTATGCCTACCTGCTGTTTGTGTTGATCTACTTCCCCTGCGTAGCCGCGCTTGGTGCGGCGATACAGGAAATGGGCCGTGGATACGGCTGGCTGTTGGCCGGGTACCTTACTGTGCTTGCATGGGCGGTCGCGGTGCTGTTTTACCAGTTTGCCTCTGGGCCAAGTCTCCCGGCCGTGAGTGCTGCGGTGGCCATTTTGGTGGGTATTTACCTGAGCTTCCTTGCCTTGGCGCGCTTCCGTCCACTTGGAGAGGCAACGGAATGATCTCGGAGGTACGCGGTGTTATTCGCCGTCTTGGTGTGGCTGGCGAAAGCGCTATCCGCGCCGAAACCGGCCTCCCGGCCTCGCAAATCAATGAGGCTCTGGAGTTTCTCCTCTCACACGGATACGTGCGCGAAACGCAGAGTGCGGTCGATCCAGCCGGATGTAGCATAAGGACTGCCAGCGACCAAGCCGAAACCAAGCTGCCAGCTTCCAGTGCGGTGCACTGTGCCAGCTGTCCCATGGCGGCTGGCTGTGCGCCTGGTCTATCCGGGGTCGGCACGGCTCCGACCTACATCCGTGTCTTTCAGTTAACCTAGCGCTTTTCTTTCTGCTGGGCATAGTTCCGGCATCTCAGTCTTCTACTCAGTATTCTACCGAGACGAGTGTCAAACCACACGCGGGTGCCGGTGCTGGCGCCTGAGCTCGGAGGCGCGAGGCCAGGATGTGCCGGATATCTGCGGTCGACAGCTCATGGGTACCTGCTGCAACAATAGCGCCAACCATAATGCGTACCTGTCTCCACAGGAAACCATCCCCCCGAACCAGAATCTCAACGGGACTAACAACTGCCGCCCGAGCGCGCACAACCTCAATAGCGTATATCGTGCGCTCTTTGTTCGGCTTAGGCTTGTCCGAGGTAAAGGCCGAAAAGTCGTGCCGCCCAATGAAGATCTCGGCGGCTGCCTGCATGTGGTCAATGTCTAGCTCATTGAAAATCCGCCAGGAGCGGCCGTGCAGAAACGGGCTTCCTATAGGCCCGTCTACCACGGTGTAGCGGTAGGTTTTTGCCACTGCCCGATAGCGCGCATGAAAGCGCTCCTCTGCCGGTTCCAGAGACACAAGCGCAAGGTCTGCGGGCAGGTGGCGGTTGACGGTCTCGAAAAGTCGCGCCAGATCCACCGATGCTGGCACAACCGCGCTTGCCACCTGAGCTTCGGCGTGTACTCCGGCATCGGTTCTGCCAGCACCGTCCAAGCGTAGCTCGAAGCTGGCCGGGGCTTCAGCCTGCGAGGCTTCCGGCAGCGCCTTGCCAATTATTTCTATCAAGGTCGACTGAACGGTCCGGCCGTTACCTTTCTGCCAACCCTTGAACCGCGCACCGTTGTAGGCAACGGTAAGCTTCAGCGTCTGCATATCTGGAGTACTCATTACTATGATCATAGCCGCGTGCCGCTGCAGTGGTAAAGGTGAGCATGATTTTTGTGGAGGTAAATTCGCAAACAGCTAAAAATCCATGATACTATAGCAGCATGCCAAGTCACCAACGCAGATATGCAAACTTGGTTAGAATTCTCCTTGTTGTTACGGCTGCTGGTGGGCTGTTCAGTCTTGCTCTGCCAGCGCATGCTCGTGGTACCACGGTGAACTATCGTCGAACTCACTCCTACGGTTTTCATGACGAACAGACCAACATGTACTACTTCATTGTTGAGTATCGTGTTTCCAAACCGCGGCGGCCGATCTGGTTCATTATGCCTATTGAACGACCGTCACATGTGTATTTTCATAAAATATTTCTCTACACCTACGACGCAACTCACGGACGGCTGCAGCAGCGGGCGGTGCTGCGCGACGATGTTGGATACGGTACCAACATCAAGTCAAGCCGCTTTGTCCGCAGAGATGCAGGCATCGTGTTCTCGTACAGCAGAGGATATATTATTGATAAAGGATTCCTGCACGATGTCTTTGTTGTTGACCCGTGCAGCGTAGAGGTGAGGCCTGCCGGTTCCGAGAGGGCTGTGCTTGATACATCGCCCCTGTTTCAACAGAATTTTGGAGATTATCAAAGTCCCTTTACGGCAAACCCAGGGATTGTAGGCATTACCGAGTTGAGAACCACTGTGCTCGCCAAGGTGAGCGAGGAAGATTGGGGGCTGCCACGCGAGTGGTAAGCCGTGTAGTAACCGAGAGGAGGCTGGAAATGAAAACCCTTGCGTACGTTAGTTGTGTCTGTTTGTGTCTTGTTGCGTTTATGAGTTGTGGAGCCGATGCACCGCCCGATGATGCAGCAGCAGCGCCCACCGTACCTGAGTCGGTAGATATTAACGAGATGTTTGGTACGAGTCTGGCCAATGCCGCGTCGGACGGAGATTTTGAGATGGTGCGGGATATGGTCGAAGCCGGAGCAGATATCAACAAGAAGACTATGTACAGTGAAACCGCGCTCATGCGGGCAGCCGAGAGCGGCCACGCCGATATCGTGGAATATCTCATCTCGCAGGGAGCCGATCTCTACGTAGAGAATATCTACGGTTTTAATGTAAAAGTGCTGGCAGGAAGCTACCCGGAGATTCTTGAGATGGTTAATGCGGCTATGGAAGCTAATCCGCAGTAGGCTACACAATATGAGCGACATCATTCAGCAAACTGCCGACTACGTTAGGTCACAGTGTGAGCATGACCCCTCGGGCCACGACTGGTGGCATATCTACCGGGTCTGGAAAAATGCGCGCGCGATTTGTGAACGTGAGCAGGCCGATCTTTTTATCGTAGAGCTTGCCGCCTTGCTCCACGATCTTGATGACTGGAAACTCCATGCGCAGGGTGATGGAGAGCAAGGTGATGGAGAACCGCTTCGCGCGCGGGCCTGGCTGGAGAGCTGCGAACTGGACTGTGTAGATCAGGTGTGTGAGATTATCTCTCATGTCTCGTACAAGGGCGCAGGCGTAGCTAATACGATGGAGTCACGTGAGGGTCTCATTGTGCAGGATGCTGACCGGCTTGACGCCATTGGCGCTGTAGGAATAGGGCGCGCCTTTGCGTACGGCGGCCACAAGAGTCGACAGATGCACAACCCGGATATCGAGTCCACTACCCACAACAGCTTTGACGAGTACAAGAACAGCAACAGTACCACGGTGAACCATTTCTACGAAAAGCTGCTCTTGCTCAAGGACCGAATGAACACCCCAACCGCGCGCCGCATTGCCGAGGGTCGGCACGTTGCTATGGTACAGTTTCTTGAGCGATTTTTGAGAGAATGGGACGGTGGAGATGTTTAAACGTTGCATAACATGACATATTTGTAGCTTAAGTATAAATATCCTACATAAAAGCCCTTGTCGTCCAGGGCTGAAATGCGTAGTCTTTGCCCAGCTTGAACACGAGGTGTAATTGCTATGCAAAAGACTCAACAGCGTGGGCATTCGCGACGTGAACGGGGCGGTTATGTAGTACTTGAACCGGACGGCGGAGCAGGGAAAAATCGGGAGTTTAAACTTGGGTACTCCGACCTTGATCGCCTCAAGGCTTACCTTAATAGGTACGCTATTACTTTCGGTCTCTTTCAAGACAATACTTTTGAAGATCGCTTGTTTCCCTTTGGGACGGTTCCGCGGGTCATTGGTCCGTGGGAGTTTGACACCTTGGAGAAGGGCCTGCGGCAACGGGTTCATGCGCTGAACCTATTCTTGCTCGACATTTATCATGAACGCAAGGTACTCAAAGACAAAATTATCCCCGAGGAGTTTGTATTCTCCTGTCCGGCATACCTCCCGGAGGTGTACGGTTTACGGCCGCCAGCAGATGTCTATGCCCATCTCTCCGGTATCGACCTTGTGCAAGCCGCCGATGGAACTTGGTATATTTTGGAGGACAACCTCCGGGTTCCTTCCGGCGCAAGTTATCCGCTCATTGCTCGCGAGGCATATCATACAGTTTGCCCCAACCTGATCTCAGACATGCCGGTGCGCGAGAGCCGCGATTATCCACAGATGCTTGGTCGGGTTATGGAGGATGTTAATCCTGGTGGAATTTCGGTAGTCCTCTCACCGGGCCGTTACAACGCGGCTTTTTTTGAGCACAGTTATCTTGCGGAAAAGATGGGTGTTCCATTGGTGTTTGGAAGTGACCTGGAGGTCGACGGTGAGTATCTCTACTTCAAGGATGTTGGTGGACATCGAGCACGGGTCGGGGCCGTGTACCGCAGGCTTTCGGACGAGTATCTGGACCCTATGGTGTTTGAACCAGACTCAATCATTGGAGTTCCAAACATCATGTCGGTATATCGAAAGGGGAACGTCTCGATTGTGAATGCCGTCGGCAACGGCATTGCCGACGACAAAGGCATCTACTACTTTGTGCCTGCCCTTATTAAGTACTATCTTGGCGAGGAGGCAATTCTACGGAATGCGCCTACCTACCTACCGTTTTTTGAACGCGATCGTAAGCACGTGCTTCAAAACCCGACTTGCGTGCCTATGTTCTGCACGGAAAAGACATAACTGTTTGGCCAAGCGGGCTGACGAGGTATGCAATGGATCGTGGTTCCATGATTGTTAACTCATCACAGGGTGGAGGATTCAAGGACACATGGGTCTTATCTCTTTAAGAACGGCTAACCAGCTCTATTGGCTTGGACGTTACGTTCAGCGTGCTTTAGACGTCTTGCATCGGCTGTACGATACTCGTGGCAACGACAAGGAACCGATAGGACTCGGATTTGAGGAATTTTGTGAGTGCTTAGGTATTGAGTCGGAGTTCGCGAATAGGGATGCTTTTTTGCAGGCTTTGTTCTTTGAAAAAGCAAACAGCTACTCGATCTTGTTCTCGTTGACTACTGCATATGAGAATGCAGTGTTTCTGCGGAACACCATCGGGCATGAGGGGTTTGCGTATGTGCGTCTAGCCCTCAATACTCTTGAGTCGCTCCGGGTGGTCAACTTTTATGATGTAAAGCCGGTTATCGATTATCTCTACGCTTTCTGGGGTAGCTTAGACGAGTGCGCCGACCCTAGAGTTCGTGCTATGGTTCGGTGGGGCAAATGGGTTGAGATTCGTGATCTTGCGGGCCGTTTTGAAGACTCCGATGATCGGCTGGAGAAGGCGGTTGGGCAACTACGGGAGAATCTCCAAGTGCTGGATGTCGACGAGCACCTTAATGTTGCGCAAGCATTGGACCGAGAGGGAGGTATAGATTTCACAAATGAGCTCTTCACCACAATTTACCGACCTTGAGTATGAAAGATCCGCTGATGGAGTCTATAAACTCAACTACGATGTGCGGGCAGAGATGGATACGGCCATTCGCAATCACTCGTGGTGTCTGCGTCTAAGCCTTCCTGACGACGATTTCTTTGAAGTTGATGAATTCTCTCGCTATATCGAGCCCGAGTGCGCTGCAGCTACCGCGGTGGATTATCTTGGACAAGAGTACAGTTACGGGCTCACTCGCGAAGATCACTCGGTATTTCGTTACGGATTGTCTGCAACTATTCGACAACACGCGAGTTACGGTCGCCGACCGGATACCGTGCCAATTCAAATTTTCCTGCGGAGCGACCGGCTCACGGAGCTTGATCACAAAGGGGTTGCCTGGCTTCAAGCCTTCCAATCTCCGGAGAAGCCAAAGAATCCCTTAGAGTGGTCAATTGGGGCGATGCACGAAATAACGCAAAATATGATCTACCTCACCGGAAGCACTAACTACAGTACTCCAGCGGGGGATGCGGTCTCACAGGGAAGCGGCGTTTGCCAAGATTTTGCCCATATACTCATTGGGCTCTGTCGCGCTCATGGAGTACCAGCACGCTACGTGAACGGTTTCCTTGTGGGTGACGGCGTGACACACGCCTGGGTTGAGGTCTTTGTGGAGGGTAGATGGTACGGCTTAGACCCCACCCACAACCGTCTCGTTGTGCACGACTACATTCCCTTGGCCCGCGGGCGCAATGCCGAGGACTGCTCCTTGAATAGGGGAGTATGGAGTTCGGTTGTGCAACAGCATCAGCACATCTCGGCATCACTTGTCGAGGTGCTCGAGTGATCGAGGATATAGTTGATCTGGAGCTTCCTGTTGCCGAGCGGCTAGTAATTCGACGAAATAGATTACAGAACGACGCGAAATCAAGCTCTCACGAGTCCGAAGGCAGTAAAGCGCAACGCCGGATTGCTATTGTTACTGGAGTTCATGGCGATGAGCTTGAAGGGCAGTATGTCTGTGCACTTGTTGCTCAGAAAGTACAAGCGGAGTTCGAGCAACTGCGCGGGATCGTAGATATATACCCTGCCATCAATCCGCTTGGGATAGACGCAATTGAACGGAGTATTCCCTATCTTGAGCTTGATATGAATCGGTACTTTGCGGGGGAGCAAGAACGGAACGATTCATATATTGCACACTTGACTGACTCGATAACCGAGTCCTTGGTTGGTGCCGATTTAGTTGTAGACATCCATGCCAGCAACATTTATCTCCGGGAGATTCCTCAAATACGAATGGACCGAAACACCTCGGAGAGGCTTTTGCCCTTGGCGCGGCTCATGAATGTTGATTTCATCTGGATTCATGAAGCGATAACGGTGCTCAAGTCTACTCTGGCTCACACCCTCAACGCGAGGAGCACACCGACACTCGTAGTGGAGATGGGAGTCGGCATGCGCATTACACCGGCTTTTTGCAATGATCTGGTTCGCGGGATTTTCCGAGTTATGACACATCTTGGTATCTGGTCGGACCCTGATCCACGTCCCGTGAAGGCCCCTATTGAGTGCAAGGAAGGCGAGGTGAGCTACATTAACTCGCCAGCCGCAGGGCTATTTATACCTGATGTTAAGCACTGGATTGGCGTAGAGCAAGGTGAACTGCTTGGGAGAATTGTGCAACCCTTAACAGGGGATGTTATATCTGAAATACGATCCCCCGGTGCCGGTACGGTTTTCACTCTCCGGGAATACCCGGTTGTTATGGAGGGGTCGCTCCTTGCGCGCGTGTTCACGGCTGCGACGGAGCTCACACGGTGAAGACTGAAATACTATATCGACTATCGTCAATGTCGCGCGAGGACTATCAGATTCACGGCTATAGGTTTGGTACTGGAAAATCTCGCGTAGCTATTGTGGCGGGTATGAGAGGTAGTGAGGCTCAGGGGCTTTACGTTGCTGCAAAACTCGTCCAGTACTTGAAACAGAACGAGCATGTAATTGCACCCGGCAGTGAGATCCTCATAATTCCGTCTGTGAACCCATACCACAACGGATAGCGGCGGCCGTTATGGAAGCGGTACAAGACTACGAGCTGGGTGTATATCTTACATCAACGCCCCACCCGGGCAAGCACATTGTGCATGCGCGAATACATCGACTTGGTCCCGAGAGTGCGAAGACGGCCGTAGACTTTGGCTTGCCGATTGTTCACGCGCACGAGCCTAATCCTCAGGAGACGGGTAGCTTGAACTACAACTGGCAGATCTGGAATACCCGTGCAGTTTCTCTCGTCGGTGGGAAGGGCTTTGAGATTGACGAAGACCAGGTCCTGGAGCTCTTTCATGGAGTGTTGCGGTATCTGGTGGTGCAGGGTGTGCTGTTACAGGAGATTACTTTGGCTTATCCGGAGCTCTCTCAGGCTAGACCGAGTCGCGTGGTTCAAGACACAGACCTTCATGTAGTTACAACGCCACGAGCCGGTATCTTTTCAACCCGATCTCGGCCTGGTGACTCGGTTCAGTCCGGCGAAGTGCTTGCAGAAATTCTGGACCCTCAATTGGGCGAAATCCGGTCACAGATTCGCAGTCCTATTGCCGGTACCGTGTTCTATGTTTACCAGACTCCTCTTGTGTATGAGAAAATGATCGCGTTCATGATTGTCTAGCTGCTGAGGTTGGCCCGGTGCACGCGGTTGCGCCCTGCTCGTTTTGCTGAGTAAAGGGCGGCATCGGCGGTTTCAATAAGGGCCGACAGGGCGACAGTGCTGTTGTAGCACTCGGCCACGCCAGCGCTAAAGCTAAGCACGTGCTGCAGTTCAAATGCGGACGACTCGTTGCACAAGGTGCGAATGCGGTCTATGGTTTTTTCCGCTGTTTCTATATCGGTATTTGGGAAAATTGCGACAAACTCTTCGCCTCCGTAGCGAATGAGTAGGTCTTCACGCCGTAAGCCGTCACGAAGAAGTCGCGCAAGCTCGCGAATAATATGGTCACCTTTGGCGTGGCCGAAGGAATCGTTGATCGGCTTAAAGTTGTCGATATCGATCATGGCAACTGAGTTATGTGAGTACAGGCTTTGGTACTCAACCCATAGCCGGGGCACAGTGCGCTCGAATACCAGCCGTGTAAGAAAGCCGGTGAGCTCATCATGTTCAAGCCGCTTAATCTGCTCTTGGTAATAGCTTCTATTGTACACTGCAGCTGCTAAGCTGTCCGTTAGGGCTAATGCCGGGTATAGATCGTCGCCACAGAAAGGCTCTTCGGATCGTCTCCAAAGTAGTAGGCACCCAATAAACTTGTTTCTCACGCGCAGTGGCACTATGAGCAGTGAGAGTAGTGAGGAGTCCAAGTATGGGCTCTCGGGTGCATTTGGACTTTCGGGCGCAACTGTACTCCCTGGCGAATCGACGATGATAGGGTAGAGGTTCTCAGATACCATTCCCAGAAACCGCCTCACCTCATTCTGAGCGGTTGTTACTTCCGCCGACCCGTTGAGTGAGGTACCAAAGACTCGGGTTATTTTGTCGTGTTGGGCTTCTTGCTGGGTATATACCTCACAACTTTGAAAATGAATAACCTCGGCAATCTGAATAACCGCGTGATCCAGCATGTGGTGGAGTTCACGGTCGAGCGTTATGTCTGCCCCGACTCGCCTTACGACCTCGTTAATGGCAAGTTTTCGTTGGCTCTCACGGTGTTCATGCTGGAGAATTTCCTCCGACTGCTTACGGACATCAATACGCCGGTCGAACCCTGCAACCTTGCCGATAGCTCCACCCGGAGTGCGCGAAAGAACTACCGCGTGCGTCTCTATCCAGTGCCACGTGCCGTCATTATCTGCGACCCGATACTCGCAGTACATTTCATCCGTAAGACCGTTGTTCAAGCGGTCCCAGTTGTGCATGTAGTTTGGCAGATCTTCCGGATGAATACGCCGCTGGTAGCCACCATTTCGCATTTCGGTATCGGTTAGTCCAAGGCGCGTCAGGGTGCCGCTTGTGTGGCCCCAGTGGTTTTCCAAATCCCCAAAAAAGTAACCAGCCTGCAGCAGTTTTCGTCGCGATGCTTCACTCCGAAATACTGCCGATAGTTGATTCTCTTTTTCCATAATGAGCAGAGTATACGTATTTTACGCGCGCAACGCTACCTGAAATTTGACCGGCGGCGCCCTGTTTATCAAGAGCTGTGAGCCGTTTCTCTATGAGGAACCGCGGAAGTCCTGCATGCTGCTGTTTGTACCCAGCAACCGCACAACCTGGTCAAAGACTGCGGCTGGAAGAATGCCCCGCAAGAGCACGGCTAAACGTACGCTCCGCGGGCGCATCACTACCGGTTTGCCCTTCATAAGCGCGTCTTGAACAACCGCTCGTGCAATGACATCGTGACTCTTAACTAATGGGACGATCAAACCGCCAAGCCCGCGGATGCGGGCCCCCTCAAACATCCCGGTTTTGATATATCCCGGGTGTACCGAGCTAAACCGGATGTCGGTAGTTGCAAGCTGGCCCGCAGCTGCAGCTGCAAGCCCGCGCCGGTCCGCAACTGCTGTAGCGTTACGAAGGTCGCGGGCTTCATGCCGGAGGCTCTCGGTTAGGCCCCACACCGCCCACTTGCTTGCCGCGTACACTGCCAGTCCGGATACGCCAAGCGTACCCGAGGCCGAGGAAATATTAACTACGCGTCCAAACCGGCGACTCTCCATACCGGGAAGTAGGGCGTGGGTAACCGCTATTACGCCGTTGAGATTGACTGTAACGGTTGTGTTCCAGTCTTCTATGGAGCCATCGAGAAATTTTCCGCCCCGGACGAATCCGGCGTTATTGATGAGGATATCTACAGGGCCGAGTCTTGCTTCGGTCTCTGCGTGGGCGGCCTGAATATCGGAGGTCCGAGTTACGTCGCAGGTGCAACCAAGCACGCGCGCAGCCTCCGGATGCAGTTCCCGTAGCCTCGCCGCCGCCTTCTCTACCGCCGCGGTGTTAAGATCCCACACTGCAACCGAACAACCCTGCTCGAGTAGCCTATGCGCGGTCGCAAAACCAATGCCACCTGCACCACCGGTGACAACCGATACTCTGTCTCGCAACACTGTAGGTCGTGGCATGTAGCACCTCTCGGAGTAGCGCGATAAAAGACCTGACGGTTGAGTCAAGCACCTGAACTTCAGCTTCTAAATACCACCGGGCGCCAAGTGCGTCAACCCGGCTTGGTTCCGCACGATCCGACCTACGAGCCATATTCCGGCCTACCAGCTATATTCCGGGCTACATTTAGAATTGCAGAGCAGTATCAGGTTTGCATGAGATAATACTAGTTTCGTGGTATTATCTCATGCAAACCTGAGCATGGGCTAAATAGCTTGAGCGTTACCACCTGTCTGGCTCACATCTAAAATCGGTTGCCTGCTGGCTGCTGGCTGCTAAGGGCTCGCCTTCACCTGCGCCTTAAGGTTACACTAAGCGTAGGCTGCTTGATGGTGTCGTGTGCCGCCACGGCCGCCAAAGCTGTCTTGGCCGCGCAGGCCGCGCAGGCCGCGCAGGCCGCCACGGCCGCCAAAGCCGCCACGGCCGCGAAAGCTGTCTTGGCCGCGCAGGCCGCCACGGCCGCCACGGCCGCCAAAGCCGCCACGCAAAAAGCAAAGCTCGCGACGAGCACTTTTGAAGGAACAAGGCATGGCTCCACTGAAACTCCTCCACACCGCCGACTGGCATATTGGGCGGACCCTGTACGGCAGAAAGCGCTACGCGGAGTTCGAGGCTTTCTTGAACTGGCTTGCCGACACAATTCAGCACAAAGAGATTGATGTCGTGCTCATGGCCGGCGACGTGTTTGACACCAGCTCTCCAAGCAATCGTGCCCAAGAACTCTACTATCGATTCCTTTGCCGGGTCGCCGCCTCAGCCTGTCGGCATGTGGTTGTCATTGCCGGAAACCATGACTCGCCTACCTTTCTCAACGCTCCTAAGGAGCTGCTCAAGGCACTGCATGTCCATGTTGTCGGCGGTGCGTCCGAGGATCCCCGGGACGAGGTGCTGTTGCTCCGTGATGAGGAAAATGCCCCGGAGCTCATTGTCTGCGCAGTGCCGTATCTTCGAGATCGTGACATCCGTGTGGCCGAGGCCGGTGAGAGTATTACGGACAAAGAGCAGAAACTGATTGACGGTATACGGAACCATTACGCGGCGGTTGGTGCCTGCGCGGAAGCTAAGCGCAAGGAGCTTGGGGTCGATATACCCATTGTCGGCATGGGCCACCTCTTTACGGCCGGGGGCCAAACCGTTGAGGGTGACGGCGTCCGGGAACTGTACGTAGGTTCCTTGGCGCATGTGACGGCCGCTATCTTCCCGGCCTGCTTTGAGTATCTGGCGCTGGGGCACCTCCATGTTCCGCAGAAGGTGGGCGGGCTGCAAAGCATCCGCTACAGCGGCTCGCCTGTTCCTATGGGCTTTGGCGAGGCGCGGCAGCAGAAGAGTGTCTGCCTGCTTTCTCTTGATCCGCGTGAGCCTTCCACAGATCGTGTCGAACTGCTTGAGATACCGGTGTTTCAAACACTTGAGCGGATAACGGGTAGCTGGGACGATATCGCTAGACGCCTCTTTGAGCTCTCGGCAGCAGGTTCCGAGGCCTGGCTTGAGATTGTGTATGAAGGCAGTGAGATCATGAGCGACCTTCGTGAGCGGATTGAGTCTGCGTTGTCGGGTACGCGAATAGAGGTTTTGCGCGTGAAGAATGCGCGCATTGTAGATCGCGTACTTGGGCGCATGCATGACGAAGAAAGCCTTGAAGAGCTGAAGGTGGATGATGTTTTTGAACGCTGCCTTGCTCTGCATGAAGTGCCGGACGCGCAACGGCCGGAATTACTGCGCGCCTACCAAGAGACACTTACCTTTGTCTATGAACACGACGAGCGTGCCGAATGAAGCCGACGATTTCCCGTAGCGGAGGCGCTGAGTGAGAATACTTGAGCTGCGTTTTAAGAACCTCAACTCGCTTGTTGGTGAATGGGAGATCGACCTGCGGCACCCAGCCTACAGCTCGGACGGAATCTTTGCTATTACCGGTCCGACCGGTTCAGGAAAGACGACCATTCTAGACGCGGTCTGCCTTGCTTTGTACGGGCGCACACCGCGGCTCCACAAGGTTACCAAAAGCGGCAACGAGATCATGTCGCGTCACACAGGCGAGTGCTTTGCGGAGGTGGTATTTGAGACGCAGGCCGGTCGCTATCGCTGCCACTGGAGCCAACATCGCTCCAGAAGAAAACCCGATGGTGAGCTTCAGCCACCAAAGCACGAGATTGCTCATGCAGACTCCGGTGAGGTCCTTGAATCTAAGCTCAAAGGGGTTGCCGACCAAATTGAAGCGGCTACCGGCATGGACTTTGAGCGATTCACTCGCTCCATGCTTCTTGCGCAAGGCGGCTTTGCCGTGTTTCTTCAGGCAGCTGCCGATGAACGCGCCCCACTCCTTGAGCAAATCACCGGAACCGAGATCTACAGCCGGATATCGATACGTGTTCACGAGCGCCGCAAAGAGGAACAGGACACGCTAAAGAGCCTGCAGGCCGAGACTGCCGGCATCGTCATGCTGGATCCGGAGCAGGAGCAAGATCTGCAGCGGAAACTCGGAGCCAAGGAAGCAGATGAACGCAACCTTGCCAAGGCGCTTACCGAAACAGAGAAAACCATAGGGCGCTTGCGTTCCATTGACGCCCTGCAAAATGAGATTGCCGGACTGGTAAAGGAAGAGCAGCAGCTGCAAGTCGAGATCGACGCTTTTCGGCCGCACCGTGAGAGGTTAAGCCGGGCTGAGGTGGCGATGTCCTTAGATGGTGAGTACGCGACGCTCAAGGCTACGCGGAGGCAGCAGGCCGAGGACACAAGCACCGTGCAGAGCGAGGAAGCGGGGCTTCCGGAGCTGGAGAGCAAGGCCGATCTGCAGGCCGCGACGCTCGAGGCCGCCGAGGAGCGCACGGCACGCGCCAAGGCAGAGCACCATGCAGCGACGCCGAAACTGCGTACACTCCGCATGCTTGATCAGAAGCTTGAAGATCTTGCTCTGGCAATCCGAGAGTTTGAAGAAAGCTGTGCTAAGGTTGCCGCCACGATAGAGGCGCAGAAACTTGACCGTGAACAGGAGCAAGAAAAACGCGCCACTGCAGTCCAGGAGCTCGAGGCTGTGCAGGGCTATCTTGATGCACATGCTCAGGACGCATGGTTGGTAGAAGGACTAACGGGGGTTGAAGAGCAACTTGCCGGACTACTCGCTAGACAGGAGGAGCTTGCGCAGAAAGAGGGCGCCGAAGTGCAGGCGCAGGACGCACTTGAGCGGGCTCAGCAGGCTCGTGATGCCTGCGTACAGCAAGCTGACCTACGCGCAGGTGAGCTGCAAGCGGCAACAATACGCCTGCAGCAAGAAAAGGACGCCCTCAACCGGCTCTTAGGGGGTCGACTGCTGCGTGAGTATCGCGCCGAGAGAGATACCTTGCTGCGGGAACAGGCCTTTCACACGCGGATTGCGGAGTTGGAGGAGCACCGCGCTAAGCTCGAAGACGGAAAGCCGTGCCCACTCTGTGGTGCTACCGAGCACCCTTTTGCCCAAGGAAACGTGCCCGGGCCGGATGCAACCGAACAGAGAATTGATGAGCTTGGTGAACTCATACATTCAGCCGAGGAGCTGGAGGCCGCCGTTTCCGAAGCCGCCGCCGAGGAGACAGCTGCTCGCAGTAGCCTAAGTAATGCCGAGAAAGCCGCAACCGAAGGCCACCATGAGACGAAGCTTGCCGAGCACCGCATGGCCGAGCTGCGGCGAGCTACGGAAGGGCTCCGTGCCGAGTTGAGCTCACGCAAAGAGGCGGCCTTGGTCAAGCTGGCTTGGCTCGACATGAGTGAGGTGCCGGATGACGATATCGACGCACTGCTTGAGTTGCTCAGGGAGCGCTTGAATCTCTGGCAGAAGCGGTGCGCGGACAAGAGCCGCATTGAGAAAGAGATCGGCCGCATTGAAAGCCAAATTCTGCGTATCGACACCGTGATTGAAGGGCACGCAGCCGCCCTTACCGAGAAAGAACGGCAGATGAAAGCGCTGGAAACACAGCTGAGCGCCGGACGCGACGAACGGATGAAAGTCTACGGTGATCTAAGCCCGGACGACGAAGAACTGCGCTTGAACACCGCGGTTGCCGACGCCGAGCGTGCCGAGCGGCAGGCGAGAGAGCAGCACCAGGCGCTGCAGGAGAAAAAGCATGCCGCAGCAACGCGCCTTGAGACCTTGAGGAAAGGAATTGCGGAGCGAGCCCAGGCGCTTGATACATATGAGTCCGAGTTTGCCGCGGCGCTTGAGCGCGCCAGCTTTGAAAATGAAGATACCTATATCGCGGCAGCGCTTGCGTCTGAGGAACGGAACAGGCTCAAGGCGGAGGCCGGGCCAACCGGCAGCTGCAAAAGCTGACCGACCGTTACCTGCTTATCCGAGACGAGACTGAGATGTTGGAGCTTAACGTGGTCGACAATTACCAGGCAGGGGAAATACGCTCCACGAAGAACCTCTCCGGCGGTGAGAGCTTTATTGTTAGCTTGGCCTTGGCCCTCGGACTTTCACACATGGCGGGTAAAAATGTCAGAGTAGACTCACTGTTCCTGGACGAGGGTTTTGGCACCCTGGACGAGGAGGCGCTCGACACCGCCCTGGAAACCCTTGCCGGATTGCAGCAGGAAGGCAAGCTCATTGGCATTATCTCGCATGTCGGCGCCCTCAAGGAACGGATCAACACCCAGATTCAGGTCACGCCCCACAGTGGTGGGCGCAGCCGCATATCCGGGCCTGGCTGCCGGCAGTTAAATCATTAGCCCACTATCGCACTAATCCACTACCCCAACAGTAAGCGCGCGCCGTCTGTTTCGCGCAAGCGTTTTACTATGCTCGTGCGCTCGATCCACTCTTGCGGGATACCGTGCTCCCCGCCTATACCGTAGAGCGCACCAGCAACGGCGCCCAGCATGACGGCTCGCCCGCAGTTGTCCCCGCTTGCCAGAATATTGATCCGGTTCGCCTCGCGAAAGCTTGTTGTGTTCAATAGAATGTGAAGTACTAAAGGCACCGCCATGTCTACGTGGCAGGCTGCTCCAAAGTGCTTGGTTGCACCGCGGTAGTCCAGCGTCTCGTATGCCATGGCCTGAGACACGAGTTCTTGGGCGTGGCTGCTGAGCCTGTGCGCGTGTCGGTCTACGAGCTTGCGAAGGGTATCTTGGGCCGCCTCCGGATTGGGGCGCCCTGTTTCGTAGATGTCGCGCATTATGTGCGCAAAGAAACAGGAGTAGGCCACCGCTTCGTCATTGTCGTTGGTGATGCGCACCGCTTGCTCCACCAGCCGGTCAAGCTTTTCTTCGGCAGCAAAATGTGCCAGGACGGCCGAGCGACTGAGGGCGGGCATCTGGTCGTCGTCCGGACCAAGAGCGCCAAGCTCGGAGCTTACTACATCGATGATACGGTCTACTTCGTTCAGCTGCTCGGCCTTCCACTCCTGCAGCTTGAGTGGAGTGCGTACCGTCTCTTTTAGGCCGTCGGTGTCGAACTCAAGAAAATAGCGAGCGATGTAGTGAGCAGCGGCCTTTTGCTGGTTCTCATCAAGTGAGGTTTTCGTGCTGAGAATCCGCTGCTCGATATCTTTGCCCAGTCTGGTCATGTTAAACACGGTCTCGCGCATGGGCGTGTCGGCATAACCCACATAGGTGCCGCCAACCCCAAAGTGTTCACCAAAAGCCCGAACGTACGCACCGCGGTCAAAGCCCTGCTCTCCAACTGCGCGCAGGAGGACGTACAGATACTCTCCGTAGTTGGAACTATCGCCCGCGTGGCGCTGCGGATGGGCAAAAAAGGCCGGGACCCCTTGATAATTGTCCGCATGTGGTTCGAAAAACTCCGCAGTGCCGCCAGCTGCTTTGACAATCTGGGCAATCTTGCCCTGCGAGTAGATCCAGTGCAGGCCCATTCCGGAGGCATCGGCAACAACCGTACCGAGAATTGCAGCTTGAAGTAGTTCAGTACCGTTTTGTTTACTCATAAGCACAAGATATAGCTCGAGCGGTGGATCGTCCATGAACTTAGGTCGCGACTGTCTTCCGCGTATGTCATGGTGCCGTCCATACATTCGATCTCCTCTTGCGCACGTGGGCACCATGTGCTATTATTGGCATATGCCAAGAAAAAAGCAGTGTAGGCAGGTACAAGGCATACCCGGGGCGTGGTTCTTTAAGCCCCAAGGTATCCCTCTTCGGGAGCTGAAGGTAATAGAGCTGGGAATGGATGAGTTTGAGGCCGTTAGACTGGCCGATGGGCAAGGTATGTACCACGTTCAGGCGGCGGCGGCCATGGGAGTTTCCCGACAGACCTTTGGACTCATTGTAAACCAAGCGCGACACAAAATTGCCCAGGCCCTGAGCTCTGGCCAAGCCCTGCAAATAAAC
>JAIVHN010000209.1:0-7563 GCA_020201015.1 Spirochaeta sp.
CAGAATAGGGCTGGCCGACGCATACCTACCACAGGCCTTTGCAGATGAGCAAACGCGCGAGTTTTGTTTAGGGCTCTTGACCCCGGAAGGAAGCGCGGCAGCACATAAGCATCGCAAACGAGCCCGGCGCACATCCTTGCTGCTGGAAGCCACCCCCGTGGGCCGTGCCAATATCTACAAGCGCACTGAGCATGAGTTGAGAAAAAAAACCGGCGGACACTATCCGGCGCCTTTTGCCGCGCTGCGTGTTATCCGCAAAACACACAGAATGGGAATGCGAGCCGGACTAAAAGTAGAGCGCTACGAGTTTGGCCGCCTGGCCCCCAAAGCAATTAGCAAGAATCTTATTCAGCTGTTTTTCACTTCCGAAGCCCTAAAACGTCATCCGATCACCCAAGGAGAAGACCACCCACCAGAGATCGAACGTGCAGCAGTACTAGGCGCAGGGGTTATGGGCGGGC
This sequence comes from Spirochaeta sp., assembly GCA_020201015.1. GTDB lineage: Bacteria > Spirochaetota > Spirochaetia > DSM-27196 > SLAA01 > SLAA01. The sequence goes on from JAIVHN010000209.1 coordinate 462, forward strand.
GCATCGCCTGGTTGTTTTCAAACAAGAGTATTCCGGTGGTACTGCGGGATCTCAACTGGGATGCGGTTCAGCAGGGATGTAGTGCCGCCTATAGCGTTTACAAGGAAGTTGCCAAGCGTAAATCGCTTTCAGCACGCGAGATCGACAACGCAATGCAGTTAATCACCGGAACAACGGATCCCGGCGCCCTCGGAGATCCCGATATCGTAATTGAGGCTGTGGTAGAAGACCTCGACATTAAGAAAAAGGTGCTCAGCGAAACCGAGCAGCTTGTGGAGCAGAAGACGATACTGACCACGAACACCTCATCTTTGTCGGTTGCTGAAATGTCGGCCGCCCTAAGCCGTCCCGACCGCTTTGCGGGTATGCACTTCTTTAATCCACCAAACCGCATGCCGTTAGTAGAATTGGTTCGCGGGCCGAAAACTTCGGATAACACATTACGTAGCTTGGCCCTTCTTGCGCTACAACTTGGCAAAACGCCTATTGTTGTAAAGGACTGCCCGGGCTTTCTGGTTAATAGAGTACTCATGCCTTACCTCACCGAGGCTGTAGCGCTCTTAGAGGAAGGGGCGGAACTGCGGCACGTGGACCGGATTTTCAAGCAGTTTGGCATGCCTATGGGGCCCTTTCTCCTGTTGGATGAAATTGGGATCGATGTAGGCAGCAAGGTCGCCGGAATACTTTCCGCGGCATACGGTGAGCGAATGCAGATGAGCGCATTCTTCGCGGGAGTCACAGAACACCCAGATATGCTCGGCAAAAAAACGCAGGCTGGCTTTTACCTGCATGACGGGAAGAAGCGGCGCCCAAACCCGGCAATGCTGGATCTGCTTCCGCAGACAGCGGTAACGGGACCCAAGCTTGACGACGAGCAGCTCGAACTCCGCCCACTGCTACTTATGCTAAACGAGGCGGCACGCTGCATTGAGGAGGAGGTAGTCGAAAGTCCGGCATTTCTAGATATGGCCTTGATCATGGGGACCGGGTTCCCGGCCTTCCGTGGCGGCTTGCTAAAATGGGCCGATAGCTACGGCATTGAAGCAATTCACACGACACTTACCGAGTACGCCGAAACGTTCGGCCGACGCTTTGCTCCGGCGCGGCTCATTGAGGAACTTGCAGCTAATCAGAGCGACTTCTACAGTCTGTAAAGCGGCTCGAATCAGTAAAGGGCGGCCCGACCTCAACGATCTATGCTGGCGTATACCTGCTGGTGAGCCTTTTCCAGTTTATCGGGACCAAAGTGACGTTCGCGTGTGTACACCTCGGTAGCCTCGGCCATGATGTAGGCTAGTAGTGCACGGTCTTCTTTGTTCAGTCCACCACGATCAGCCTTGGCGTGCAGAAAGGAACAGGCAGCAACAAGCTGAAACATTGCCAAACTCAACCGGGTGACTCGCCGCAAGTAGAACTCGTGTTCCGCTACTCGTTTCCCATAGCGGGTCATACCCCGGGCAAGTTGTCGCCGAATTATCTTCTCTAAGGTGCAAGCTAAGTCTTTGGCCTTGTGCAACTCTTTGTGCTCGACAACCAATCCGTCCAACACCCGAGCTTTTCGAAGCTTGCGCGCAAAACTAAGCGCAGCAAGAGCGTTGCCCCCAAACTCCTTTGCATAGCCGCGCAGCAAGGTAAGAGGTGGATACATTGAATGAATCTCGCTGGTGCCCTCGAATATTGTCGTTACACGGAAGTCGCGCATACGCTTCTCATAAGGCTGGGTAGCAAGAAAGCCCGAACCGCCGGCAGTCTGCAGTGCGTCGTACAGAGTATCCCAAGCTTGTGTCGTACCGTAGAGTTTGCAGTGACTACTCTCAATAGCCACATTTGCCAATGGGTCAGCCTCTAAGGCCTTGGCGGTGAAGTAGGTCATGCTTCGGGCAGCAAAGGCATGAACCTTGGCTTTAACAATTTTCTCCTGTATAAGCTCATACTCCTTAATAGGGCTGCCAAACTGATTGCGACTTGATGCACGGGCGTACATGTCCGCGAGTGACTGAAGCATAATGCCGGACGAGGCTGCCCCCAGGCCAAGCCTGCCGTAGTTCAGCACCGTCATAGCAATCTTGAACCCGTCCCCGTCCTCACCCAGACGATTTTCCACCGGCACCCGAACATCTTTGAACTGAACAGCCGTCGTCGAACTAATTTTGAGGCCCATCTTCGGCATGTCTTTGCCTATGTGCACCCCTTCCCAGTGAGTTTCTACAATGAAGGCCCCCATCCCCTTCCCAGGGTTCTCAGGGTCGGTTTGCGCAAATACCGTCAGACCCTGTGCGTAATTTCCGTTCGTGATGTAGGTTTTTCCGCCGTTGAGAATGTAGTGCGTTCCATCTTCCGAGAGCAGTGCTGTTGTGGAAATGTTCTGAGCATCCGAGCCAATTTTGGGCTCGGTTAGGGCGTAGCCAAACACCATCTCACCAGATGCCGCCAGCGGCAGATATTTAGCCTTCTGTTGTTCATTTGCAAAAAGGAGAATACCTTTCATTCCTATTGAAAGGTGAGCAAGTGGAATGAGGCACAAGGCCATGTCGTCACCTGCAATTGACTCAATAACCCGCAGATACTCGCTCAGACTAAAGCCCAGTCCACCGTACTCCACAGGAACGGTAATGCCGAAGAGCCCTATCTGCTTCAATCCAGCCAGCACCTGCTCCGGCACACGCCCTTCGGCCTCAAGTTGTGCGGGGCTGTAGTTCGATGTTACCTCATTCAGACGAAAAACCAAGGACTGAACCTTGCCCTCGTCAACGGAATTGTAGTCCAAAAAGAACTGGTCTTTGCGTAACCGTCCGTGAAAAAGGTTTTCCAGAAAACCAGTATCACCCATCTGAGCCCCCTCGTGTCGATTGCCGATCACGGTACACTTTACGCCCGCCACACCTGAAAGTCAAAAATAATGTTTCTGCAGCGGGAGGGATACTTAACGGTGCTATCAGGAATTTCCTGATAGACACCATACCGGTCTATAGTCAAAATGGCATTCAGATAGCGGGTATAGGAGAGCGGACTCCGTTAAGACCTGTTATTCATCGTTTGCGCGTGCCTGTCGACCGGTTGGTCGGCAGGCTTTTTTATGCCCCTACGCCCCTACAACCACTTAGTCAAAGCCACCGCTCAGTTACGCACACGAATAACTACCAGCCGCGGCTGGTCACTGCCCTCACTCAGCTCTACAACATCTTCATGAATCTCAAGCCGATCAGCAGTCAGTTCTGAAACCCACACGCGAATTTCATCACGAGGGGGTTCGGACTCATGCGTTATCTGCAGCGCACCGTCTGGGGTCCGAGTGTGCTCATCTGCAGGCCAGGGCAAACCGGGACCGTGTGCCCTATATATCGTGTATAAGGGCTGCATCTGTCCGTCCGTGGTTACTTGGAATCCGCCGAAAACAGGTGACTTGCTAACGGAGTGAGTATAGTGCAACTCAAAGGTTTCACCCGGCACCACGTCCGTGGAGTAGTAGCGGGTGCTCTCCCTCCCGTCACGCACTTCAAGCCGCAGTGTAGCGGTAGTGCTGTTCACACACGCAGTGAAAGCTAAGCTTACAAGCAGTACCACCACCGCAGCGCACGCAGTGCGTCCAGATACCGGCCGCCCCACAGCGCCGCCCCATCTCATATAACCGGCACCGCGTCCGGCAATATGCGCTTGGCCTTGTGACGTTGGTACATGTAGATACCCACGAAGCAAACGAGACTAACAATATCTGAGGTAAGATTTGGCCACACCATTGCAACCGAGATTGCAAAGAGTATTGCCGTTTCCCACCACTCAAGCTTGACAATAAGCCACTGTTGAATCACGGCACTAAAACAATAGATTCCAAACAACGCGGTCAATCCAACAAGAAGCGCGCCGTACCAGGTAGTGTCTACCAAGAGAAACTCTGGATTATACACAAACATGAAAGGCAAAAAGAAGGCCCCAAGGTCAAACTTAAAGCCATAGAGTCCGGTTTTTATGGGGTCAGATCGCGCAATGGCTGCAGCCGCGTAAGCGGCAACACCAACCGGCGGTGTGTCGTCAGCAAGGATAGCGTAATACAAAATAAAGAGGTGCACCGCCACAACTGGCAGCGTCGGCTCGACTGCAAGAATAGCCGGGGCGACCAAAGTCGCCATAACCGCATACTTAGCCGTGGTAGGCAGCCCCAGACCAAGGATGATCGACAGGAAAGCGGAGCCCAAAAGCATCAGAAATAGGCCTTGGTTCGCAAGAACTGAGAACAGTAGGGTCACACGCATTCCCATGCCGGTGAGCGTCACGACGCCCACGATTATGCCTGCACTCGCACAGGCAACTGCAATACCTGCCATACTCTTGGCGGCTGAGTCTAAACTGCCAATCAAGTCATTCCAGAACCCCTGGAGTTCTTCAAACAAGAGGGCTTGTAGCTGGCCATTACCTGACCTTGCCTCGTTATAAAGCCGAATTACACGCTTAACCACGATGACGCCAATAGAGGTGAGAATAGCAAAGTATCCGGCGGCGTACGGCGTCATGCGAGCAATCATAAGGTAGTAGATGAGGACCCCAATTGGAATCCAGTAAAAAATACCTCTGAGAAATGTCGACCAGAACGGTGGAATCTGATCCTTCGGCATCGGCTTCATGCCAGTTTTGGCCGCCTGCAGGTGAACCATTCCTAAAAGTCCGACGTAACTAATGAGCGCCGGGAGCAATGCCGCTCCGGCAATTTGCCAGTAAGGAATCCCGGTGAACTCGGCCATGATAAACGCAGCCGCGCCCATAACCGGAGGCAAAAACTGCCCGTTTGTAGAGGCTGCGGTCTCAACGCCACCGGCAACATCAGCATCAAAGCCTGTTTCTTTCATCGTTGGAATAGTAATTGAACCCGTTACAACCGTATTTGCAACCGAGCTTCCGGCAATGCTGCCCATAAAGCCGCTGGCGAGGACGGAGGCTTTTGCTGGCCCTCCTCGGAAACGGCCTAAGAGTGAGAACGCAATCTTTACTATGTACAGCCCTGCCCCGGATGCTTGGAAAAAAGAACCAAACAACACAAAGGCAAACACAAAAGTTGCAGAGACACCTATAGGAATTCCAAATATCCCGGAATTGGTTATATAAAGTTCATTGATCACCCGCGTTATTCTGTACCCGCCGTGACCAATAAGCTCCGGCATATACTGTCCAACAAAGGGGTAAATGAGAAAAACGAACGCCACAGTCGGCAGAGGCAGGCCAAACGCGCGGTAGGCAGCTACAAGAACCAACACAACCGCGAGACCGCCCATCCACAGATCGGTAACGGTAGGCGCACCAACGCGAGTAGCAATTTCCCGATAGTTGTAAAAAATGTAGAACATACTGAGAAAACCGATAACGGCCAGTACGATATCGTACCACGGAACCGTATCGTAGCTTTCAAGCTTTTTTCGATTATGCGGGAAATACAAAAAGCACAGTGCCAGTCCAAAAGACAGGTGCATGGACCGCTGCAAGACCGAAGTAAGCATGCCGAACCCAAGAGTATAGAAGTGAAAAAGCGACCACGCTATACCCACCAAAAAAATCAACAGGCCAATCTTTCCCCCAGGAGTACGTATCCGTCCCTCATCGCTCAGTTTGGACAGGTCGACTTCGTCCCCTTCCGTAACCACACTTTCAATGCTCACGGGTGCGTGCTCCTTTTTTGGTGAAGAAATAAAAAGGTACGGGACATTGTGCCCCGCACCTACCTAAGATGTGTTGTAGCGGACGAGGCTGCTTACATGCCGTTTTCGGCAAAGAAGCGCTCGGCACCCGGATGCAGCGGAACTGACATACCGTCAAGTGCACTTTCAAGCGTGATCCATTTTGCCGAGGAGTGCGCGGACTGCACAATATTTATATTCTCAAATATCGTGCTCATGAAGTCGTACACAATGTCTTCCGAGAGGTCCTCGCGTGCAACCACGATCGAGACAACACCAACCGTCTCAGCCTCCGGTACGCCGCTGTAGGTGTCACCCGGAATAGTAACACTTGCATAGAAGTCTTCAATTTCCATGAGTCGATCAGCAAACTCACCGCTGATAGGAACAATAATGATGTCCTGAGAAACCGCAAGGTCGGCAATTACGGCCCCACCGATAGCTACCGTAAAGAATGCTGCGTCAATGCGCCCGTCGCGCAGGAAGTCGGCCGCTTCGCCAGCATCAAGTCGCTCTGCTGCAGCAAGATCATCTTCCGTAAGCCCGGCAGCCTCAAGAATTTGCAGTGCGTTCACCTCGGCTCCGCTTCCAAGTGGGCCCAGTGCTACGCGCTTTCCTTCAAGGTCACCCGGATTGCTAATTCCTGAGTCTTCACGAGCAATGAGTTGCACCGGCTCAGGGTATAGTGAAAACAGCCCCCGCATATTCGTCACCGGGTCTCCGTCCCAAGCATTGCGCCCGTTGTACGCATACGAACCCACATCATTCTGAACAATAGCCATGTCAAGATCGCCACTTTTAATCAAGTTGCTGTTTACCGCCGACGCCCCGGAGGACTCAACAGTAAGGCTTACACCATCCAAGTGAAGGTGAACAACTCGTGACATCGAACCTGCAATTGGGTAGTAGGCACCGGTCACCCAACCGCCACCCATGTTGAGACGGCTTGAACTCGTTCCGTCTTCCGAAGCGCCACCTGCAAACAAGTTAGCGGCTCCTGCAGTAAAGATCAGAAGAAATGCCGCCGCTACCATAAGCAACTGCACTGACTTCCGTGTAGAAATTTTCGTCATAAAGGCCCCCTTTTTTTCGACTCAAGAAACATGACAAGAAAAACGTCCGCGTGGCTCGTCTCTTCCTACCACCCCCTTGTGTATCTGGTCTATACACCGCCTTCAATCCTCTGTTTCCAGAGAACTAAGCCGGTGCCCTGTGGCAATAAACGCCCACGAGCGTCACGCCACCAATGTCGCCTAACTATGTTCGTAATCATTACCCAAGCTGTCAATAACCTTTCGCTAACACGACAATAACATTCAGCAAAAACGGCGGTTTACAAACAGCCACGCATTTCGACTACGACTCAAGTCTACCGATAAATATGCAGAAATGCCGGTCAATGTGCAAGCGCTAACTTGCATTACGGCATAATTTTTCAC
>JAIVHN010000209.1:7687-22387 GCA_020201015.1 Spirochaeta sp.
CCAATTGTAGTGCGCATGTTAAGAAGAGGCTTTTAGGCGACGAAAATTCTCACAGGTGGAGGGTATGGATATCCGAATGACCAGCTTGACGAGACTCTGCACGGCTGCAATGTTTCTGTTTCTGCTGCCTTTGGGTGCCGACGGCCAAGACCTGACCGAACAACTTCATTTGGCGGCACGTGCGGCCGACACCAACGCAATTCAATCTTCCCTGGAACTTGGTGCTGCGGTAGATGCCCGTGACGCATACAACTGGACGGCCCTTATGCTGGTGGCCGCCGCGAACGTAGGTGCACCGGAACAGACAGAACAGGCTCAACAGCAGGAGCTTGCCGCCAAAACACTCATAGATGCGGGCGCAGATGTGAACGCTCGCAGCATTGACGGATGGAGTCCACTACATTTTGCCGCGGCGTTAAGCAACAACCCAGCAATGGTGGAAACCCTTCTGGCAGCAGGCGCCGCGATAGAGGCTCGCACCATGGAGAGTTGGTCGGCCGAAATGACGCTTGCGCGCTACACCGGTGAGCAAAGAGTACAGCAATCCATAGGCATGGGTGCAGAGGCCGACGGCAACATAGGATACACCCCGCTCATGGCAGCCGCGAAATTTGGTACGGCCGAGCTTGTGCGAGCATTGATGCTGGCAGGTGCCGACCCAACCGCGCAAGACGAACAGAGCCGTACCGCTTGTGACTACGGTCACGAAAGAGATGCGCCCTCGGATACCGGGATTTCAGAGTTACTCTGCCGGGACCAGTAATTACTGCAACATTTTGCACTAATGCGGCAGCCATGCTTATTGACCGCAATTAGATGAACTCCTATTATTCCCGTTAGACTTTTGTTAAAAAGTCGGATACTAAGGAGGATCTATGCTAAAAATGAGTACACGGACAAATCTTGGCCGCTTTGTTGTGTTGGCAACTGTAGCGGTCATTGCCTCAATGCTAATTGCTTGTGGCCCTGCGGAGGAAGCCGCAGTAGAACGCGACACCTTAACCATTGCGATTGGCGCCGAGCCGGAATCGCTTGACCCGGTTCGAATGACCTCGGCCCCGGCGGCAACCGTTGGTGAGCACGTTGTTGAACGGCTCATCTACATGGAAGAGGACGGCTCGCTAACACCCATGCTTGCCACAAGCTGGGAATCAAATGAGGACAGCACCGTCTGGACCTTTGATATTCGTGAAGGTGTCACCTTTCATGATGGCGCGCCTTTAAACGCCGAGGCGGTTGCAACAAACCTTTCGCGTTTTGTAAGTCCGGACGTCGGTGCAGCCTACGCATTCTTGCTTGGAAGTGTCCAAGAGATTGAGGCTGTTGATGAGTACACCTTGCAACTAACCCTTGCCCAGCCTTTTGCTCCTATCTTGTCACACCTTTCCCATAGTTTTATTGGCATTGTAAGTCCTAACCAACTTGAGGGACTCTCACCTGAGCAAACTTTTGAAATACCAGTAGGAACCGGACCGTACGTTATGGATGACTGGAGCCGCGGCGACAGCATCAGTATGAGCGTAAACGACGACTACTGGGGTTCAGCCTCCCAAATTCCAAACCTGGTTTTCAACTTCATTCCGGAAGAGTCAGCTCGAATAGTTGCGCTTGAAACTGGAGAGGCCGATGCAATCATGGGCGTGCCCCCAGCGGACGTTGAACGACTCCAGGAAGACGCGGACATCGATGTAGTGTTTCAAACCAGCGTGCGCACAATCTACATCAGCTACAACAACATCCAAGAGCCATTCACCGATCCCTTGGTGCGACGCGCACTTAATCATGCGGTCGACAAGCAGGCCATCGTAGACTCTATCTTTGAGGGCGTCGGTTTTGTTGCAGATGCTCCAATTCCAGATGCCGTATTCGGGCACACATCTGTCGGCCCTTATGAGTACGATCCCGACCTTGCGCGCGAACTGCTGGATGCAGCAGGCTACCCGGACGGTTTCAGCATGACGCTGCACCATCCAACCGGGCGCTATCCACTTGATTCAACCGTTGCTCAATCGGTACAGTCGATGCTTGCAGATGTTGGTGTCGACGCTACCCTTGAGACCCGGGAGTGGACAAGCTACCTGCAGTTCACAAGCCAGCCGCCAGACCAGGCCGAGTACGACGCATTCATGCTTGGATGGGGTACGGTAACTCTGGATGCAGACTACGGGCTCTACGCTCTGCTGCACACACGGCAGTGGAACCCAAACGGCAACAACCGCGGCTTCTACTCCAACGAACGCGTAGATCAACTCCTGGATGCGGCTCGTGTTGAGACGGATCCGGCCGAGCGAGCTCCGATGTACAATGAAGCCGTTGAGTTGATATGGGAAGATGCGCCCTGGATCTTTCTTTACAATGCAGGACAGATTAATGCGGTTCGTAGCGATGTAGGTGGAATCATTCATCACCCGCTTGAGAACCTTAGCGCCTGGGATGCTTACTTCGAATAGACAACTACGGTCCATGAGAAAACAACACATCATGGTTTCAGACTCCGTCACACTGTGACGGAGTTCTCCTGGCCCGCCAAGGGCCAGGATGACCTTGGGCTCTTCTGCAAAAGAGCCCAAGGTCATCCTTTCTTTGAGGGAGTAATTCTGTGTATCAATACATTGCGCGAAGACTAGCCCTCACAATACCTGTTGTGATAGGAGTCTCAATAATTGTGTTTGGAATTATTAGGCTCATTCCAGGTGACCCGGCCCGTGCAATTGCCGGAGTCAACGCAACTCCTCAGTTTATTGAGCAGGTGCGTGTTCGGTATGCCTTAGATCAGCCGGTCTATATACAGTACGGAAACTTCGTCGTGAACTTCATGCAGGGAGACCTTGGGAATTCGGTATTCAGCGGGCGCGCGGTGACAACCGAGATTGGCGAGCGCTTCCCGCGCACTATGTTGCTGGCTACTATAGCTCTGGTAATAGCAACCATCATCGGGGTCTCGGCTGGCATTGTATCTGCAACACGGCGTAACTCGATATTCGACAACGCGAGTATGCTCGTTGCGTTGGTGGGGGTTGCCGCGCCGGTATTCTGGATGGCTCTTATGCTGCAGCTGTTATTTGCAGTGCAATTGAGTGTGCTTCCGGCTACCGGCATCGGTACCATCCAACATCTTATACTGCCAAGCCTTACGCTGGGTACAGCCAGCGCCGCACTTATGGCACGTATAACACGTTCAAGTATGCTTGACGTTCTCCGCCAAGACTTCATCACGACTGCACGTTCAAAAGGTTTGCCTGAGCGAGTTATTGTCTACAAACACGCGCTGAAGAATGCGCTTATTCCAGTGGTGACTGTTCTTGGGTTGCAGTTCGGCATACTGCTTGGCGGGGCGGTTCTCACCGAAACGGTGTTTGCGTGGCCTGGTGTTGGCCGTCTCCTGGTGGACGCAATACTCCGGCGGGACTATCCCGTTGTACAAGGTACGGTTATGTTACTGGCACTTTTGTTTGTACTGATCAACCTTGTCGTAGACATCATTTATGCCTTCCTTGATCCACGAATTCACTACCAGTCGGGAAGCGGGGAGTAAACATGCAGATGAGAAACACCGACATGAGTTCAATCATATCCGCTGACAAGTCCAGTGCTGCCGAGCTCTCCGAGACTCACGAGGCCATGGCGACCAGTAAGCGCACAAGCGAGTTTGCCGAGGTATTTCGCCATCTCCTGCGCAACCGAGCGGCGGTGGTCGGGCTGTTCATTATTGGCGGATTTATAGCTGCATCGATATTTGCCCCGTTACTTTCGACTCATGATCCTTTAGATACCGTCCTCAGCAACCGGCTTCAAGGGCCAAGTAGCGAGTACATTCTGGGAACCGATGAGCTGGGCCGCGACCTGTTTAGTCGCATGCTGTATGGAGGAAGAATCTCGCTAAGCATTGGGCTTATTTCGGTGCTGATAGGCGTGTCGGTCGGAGTTCCTATCGGCGCTATAAGTGGGTACTTTGGCGGAAAGTTAGATATCCTCACGCAACGCTTCATTGATATTATGATTGCCTTTCCCGGCATTTTGCTTGCCATTGTTGTTGTTACGGTACTTGGTGTCGGCGTACAAAATGTCATGATTGCAACCGGTGTTGCGAGCATACCGGTGTATGCGCGCCTTGTGCGTGGGTCGGTGCTTGCCGTAAAAGAACAGAGTTATGTTGCCGCTGCCCATGCTGCTGGACTAGGACACGCGCGAATTATTTTTCGCCAGATCGTGCCTAACTGCTTGGCGCCTATCATTGTTCAGAGCACCTTTCAGATTGCAACGTCAATCCTGTGGGCTGCCGGGCTCGGTTTTCTTGGCCTTGGTGCCCAAGCACCTACCCCTGAGTGGGGGTCTATCTTAAGCAACGGCCGAGCTTATATTCGCACAGCACATCACGTAACGACCTTTCCGGGTTTGGCCATCCTGTTCATGGTTCTCGGTTTTAATCTTGTAGGTGACGGTCTACGTGATGCACTTGACCCAAAAACCCGATAAAAGGGGAGTTCATGGATCCACTACTCCAGATACGCGGGCTGCAGACCAGCTTTAAGACCGAAGGCGGGACGGTACATGCAGTTGACGATGTTTCGTTTGACATAGGAAAAGGTGAGGTGGTAGGGCTGGTCGGCGAAAGCGGCTGCGGTAAGACTGCCGTCTCATTAAGCATTCTCCAGTTGCTGCCCACTCCGCCAGCCATTATAGAGGGTGGTGAAATTCTTTTTGGCGGCACAGACCTTCTTAAGCTCTCTGCCGAGGAGATTAGGAGAATTCGTGGCAACGAGATTGCCATGATTTTCCAAGAGCCCATGACTAGCCTCAATCCGGTCTTCACAATCGGCGACCAGCTCATGGAAACAATTCAACTCCACGAAAAACTTGGCGGGGCGGCTGCCCGCACACGAGCCATAGATATGCTCAAGCTTGTGGGTATTCCACGCGCCGATGAAGTAATTGATGAGTATCCTCACCGCTTTTCAGGCGGCATGCGGCAACGCGCCATGATCGCCATGGCGCTGAGTTGTAATCCCCGCCTGCTCATAGCAGACGAGCCAACTACAGCGTTAGATGTAACAATTCAGGCCCAGATACTTGAACTAATGCGTGATCTTCGCGAGCGCATCGGTATGTCGATACTCTTCATAACTCATGACTTGAGTGTCATTGCCGAGATGGCGGACCGGGTAATTGTAATGTACGCAGGTAAGCTTGTAGAGCAGGCCGACGTCGTGACACTTTTCCACAGTCCGCAACATCCATATACGCAGGGGCTTATCGGCTCACGGCCTAGCACGGATCAAGCCGAAAGCACTGATGGTGCCAAGAAGCGCTTACCCTTTATTCGAGGCAGCGTGCCGAACCCTCTCTATATGCCTCCCGGTTGTCCCTTTCATCCACGCTGTGATCACGCCATGCCAATTTGCTCACACACGATGCCCGCCAAAACCGAGTTGACCCCAGGCCACACGGTTCGGTGCTGGTTGCACGAGGAGCAGACAGAATTACGGTCAGCACCGGAGGGTCAGGAATGAGTACAGGGTTATCGCCGGAACATCCGGTACTTGAGGTGCGTAACCTCAAGAAATATTTTCCCATCCGCACAGGTGTTCTCAGCCGCGTGACCGGTTATGTCAAAGCCGTCGACGGGGTATCTTTTAGCATCCGGTCCGGGGAGACCTTCGCTCTGGTGGGTGAGAGCGGCTGTGGCAAGAGCACCACCGGCCGGACAATTCTGCGTTTAACCGGGGCAACCGATGGCGAAATCCATTACGATGGCGAAGATGTTCTGGCTGCCACAGGCGAGCGCATGCGAAAACTGCGGAGATCAATGCAGATCGTGTTTCAAGATCCATACAGCGCGCTGAACCCGCGTATGACGATTGGTGCGGCGATTCGGGAAATACTTCAGGTGCACGGAATAGCATCCGGTGCCGCGGCGCAAGAGCGAGTAGAGGAGCTACTGGTTCGGTGCGGACTCGAGTCCTACCATAACTCGCGCTATCCGCATGAGTTCTCCGGGGGTCAGCGACAACGGGTGGTTATAGCGCGTGCGCTTGCGCTGGACCCGCAGTTTATTGTTGCAGATGAGCCTATCTCGGCGCTTGATGTGAGCATTCAAAGTCAGATCATAAATCTTCTTGAGGACCTTCAGAACGACCTCCAGCTTACCTATTTATTTATTAGCCACGATCTGAGCGTGGTGCGACATATGGCGGACCGTGTGGGAGTAATGTATCTGGGAAAACTTGTTGAGGTCGCGGACAAAGACGAGTTTTACCGGGAGCCGCTTCATCCGTACAGCCAGGCATTGCTTTCGGCCATTCCGGTAAGTGACCCAAGCGCTAAAAAACAGCGGATAATTCTCAAGGGAGATGTCCCGAGTCCCTCCAATCCACCAGCCGGTTGCCCTTTTCACACCCGTTGCCCGTATGTCATGGATGTATGCCGGAGCGTGGTTCCGGAACTCAAACCAACACCCTCCGGGCATTATGCCGCCTGCCACCTTGTTCATCCAAATGCATAAACGCCGCGGGCGGCACGCAAACCGCACAGACCCCCGGCGGGCTGCCCGGACCGATACCTTTGCCTGGCTCATTGCTGCGGTGCAGGTTGTGGGTCCGATTTTGGCGGTGCTGATACTGTCGGTCGTGCTGGCCTACAGCGTTATACATTTTGCCTTTCTGCGCTAACGATACTTTCGATTGTAGACGCTCAGCAGTAAACCCACTCCAATCATTCCGGTCCACAAAGTAGAACCACCGTAAGACAAGAAAAATAGCGGGAGTCCGGTAATAGGGAGTATTCCCATGGCCATGCCAATGTTAACCACAAAGTGCGTGAAAATCATTCCCGCCACCCCGGCCGCAACGTAAGCCCCAAAGGCGTCTTTAGCGTATCCAAGTATGAGCACCGCCCGCAACAGGATAAGGAAGAAGAGAATAAAGATGCCAAAGGCTCCGATGAATCCCCACTCCTCGGCAATAATTGAAAAGATGAAGTCGGTACTCTGCTGCGGAAGATACTGAAAATGGCTCTGCGTACCCTGCAGAAAACCTTTACCCCAGACGCCGCCGGAGCCGACGGCAGTAACCGACTGAATCGTGTTCCAACCCGCGCCACGGGGATCTATACTCGGATCTAAAAAGACCACCAGTCTCATTAGCTGGTGATACGGTCGGAGAAAACCCCGTACAAATACCGAGGCCGCCACACCAAGCGCCGGGATAGAGACACCGTAGGCGATAGCTGTAAACCATCGACGTTTCGTGACTACCCGTCCGATGATCGCAAGTAGGACAACGAGTACCAGGCTGGCGAGAAGTATAGTAACTGGCCCTGATTCGCTAAGCACCGATATGAGCGGTGAGTGGCGTTCAAGCACAAACTGCTCATAGGTCGGCAAGAGCGTGAAGAGTAGCACACACACTCCGGAGAGTATAAAAAACCCTACATGGCTTGCTTTGGCGCCAGCCACAAATGCCATGACAATATAAAGTGGAAAGAATACGGCGGCGGTACCAAGATCCGGCTGAACCGCTATCAACAGGGTTGGCGGAATCACCAAAAGCATGCCGAGGACGAAGGTAGGAAGCTTGCGAATTCCGTTTGCCACGTAATCAAGATATTTAGCCACTACAAGAATGAAGGCAAGTTTTGCAAACTCCGAAGGCTGTATACCGAATTGCCAAAGCCCAAGCCAGCGGCGAGCTCCGTTAACTACACGGCCAAACAAAAGCGTTATCACGAGGAGCAACAGCATCGCCACGAAAAGATATACCGCAACGTCGCGGTAAACGCGGTAGTCGGTGAATGCGACAGTTAGCATGAGTAGTAAGCCAATTCCGGCCCAGATGATCTGCCGAACATATTCGCTAGAAAACACGATTCCGGTGGATGTCACACCGCTTGAGTAAATAAAGAGGATACCCACAATCGTTAGCAGCAAGACTGAGAAAAAGAGAAGAATGTCGAACTCAAATATTGAGTGGGATCGCGTTTCGTGCAACAAATACCTCGCTTAAAAACGGCCAAGAAATGACTTTAGAAACTCGTACACCCGGACCGCAGAGCTAATTGACAAGCGCTCATCAGGGCTATGAGGCCCACGAATGTCTGGCCCAATAGAGACCATTTCCATTCCGGGAATCTTAGATCCTATCACACCACACTCCAGACCGGCATGAACCACCGCTACCTCAATCTCGGCACCGTTCATCTCTTGATACAAGTCTCGGCATTTTGCAAGCAAAGCCGAGTGCGGATTCGGTCGCCAGGCCGGATACTCACTTACATACCGCACCGAGCCGCCCGCTGCCTCAGCCGCGGCACGAACCCGTTCAGCAGCAGCGTTACAAAGACTTGCTACACTTGAACGCTGACTTGTGAGTAGTTCGAGTGTCTCTCCCTGGATCTTTGCGGCCGCCAGGTTGCTTGAGGTCTCCACAACTCCCGGGGTAACCCTGCTCATGCCCAACACACCATGCGGTATAAGAAGCAAGGTCCGGATAAGTGACACACTTGAGTCCGGCGTCGTTGCAGCGCCAGCTGGTGTGGATGTTTCACTCAGGGTAACCCGCAGTTTCGGTTCTATATCTCCAATTTCGCTCTGTATCTCTTGCTCTATTTCCGATACCAGGTTCTTGAGTTTTTCACCGGATTCCTGTGGCGCCGACAGCACAACTGCACACTCTCGCGGAATTGCATTGTGTTTGTCACCACCGCTTAGAGCGGAGATTCGTAGCGGCGCTTGCCGGGAAAGACGGTCAAGCACCCGTGCGCACAGCGATATCGCATTCCCCAGGCCCACATGGATCTCGGTACCGGAGTGCCCGCCATTGAGGCCCAGCACCTCAAGTTCGTAACTCAGAGAGTTTTCCGGAATCGATTCAGTGCTCAGCGGCACCTTCCCCTCGGTGTTCTTGCCTCCTGCACAGCCAATGCAGACAACGCCCTCATCCTCACTGTCTAAATTTACCAAAATTCTCCCAGTTATGAGGGTTGGATCAAGCTCCAGCGCTCCTATAAGGCCGCTTTCCTCGTCCATAGTAAATAGGAGCTCTAACGGCCCGTGCTCTACGTTATCTTCGAGGACGGCAAGCATCATGGCCACCGCAATCCCGTTATCGGCCCCCAGGGTCGTGCCGTCGGCCTTGAGCCAGTCACCGTCACGCACAACTCGGATTGCATCCTTCTGAAAATCAAACTCGACAGCTCGGTTTTTTTCGCAGACCATGTCCATGTGCCCCTGTAGCACAACCGTTGGTCTACCCTCCTTGCCCGAGCTTGCCGGCACGTTTACCACAAGGTTGCCGACGGAATCGGTGCGGTGAGAGAAGTTTCGTTTCTCGGCCTCCTCTATCAACCATGCACGAACTTTCTCTTCCTTTTGGGACGGCCGGGGGATACGGGTAATGGCCTCGAAAGCCGCCCATAGACTGCGAGGTTCTAGTCCTTCAAAAGCATTCATGTTAGCTAACTCCAGTTAGAAAGTTTGAGGATCTTCGCATGCCCACGGCCAGCGAAGATCGTGAATCTCAGGTATAATAATGCCTCATGATGGAAACATGGACAAGACGGTCCCTGACACGACGTATCGCCGTTCCGCTTCTCATAGCTTCAACCGCACTAGTCATGGCGCCAGCCCTCCTTATGTTATCTCGTCGGAGCACGCACGGGCACGACTTACTCATGGAGTATGAAAGTCTCCAAGCCTCTGCAGTCATTCTTGAGCTTTTTGTTCAACGGCGACCTATAGATCCGGCGGAAATCGACCCCAGTATCATTGGATTCGGCATTTACAACTCATTGGGCGAGTTGCAGCTGCAACACGGCAGCGTACCCGGTGAGCTTAGTCCCAACGATGCAGAAGGCTATACTCTCCTGCGAGACGCCGAACCTCCCCGCATCCGGGTTGTGCGTATCCTCGGGCGCACTATGCCCATGGGCCGCACACCGCTCGGCGCCGCCGACGCGGAGCGGCCGTCAATGAGAGGGCCAGGGTCCCGGATGCATGGCATACCAGCCCAGCCGTTAGTCCTGGTAGACTACGATATTTCAGATCATCTTGCCGAACAGCGATTTGGCCGTCTTGTGCTAACCGGATTCGCACTGGCACTTGCCGGGCTCTCGTGTGCCGCAATCATGCTCCATCACCGTCTTGAACGGTTTGCAGAACAGGAGGAACGCCGCCGAAAACTTGTGGAGCTGGGGCATGCTTCTCGCACCCTCGCCCATGAGATTAAAAATCCCCTTGGCGCAATACGGATGCAGACCGCGCTGTTGCGCAAAAGGCTACACATAGAGGGCAGCTCCGAGATGCAGTCCGGGATTGAGATTCTGGAAAAGGAAACCGAGCGGATCGTGGTGCTGGTAGACGAGATGCGAAACTTCTTACGCTCCGGCGCAGGCACCCCTCAGCAACTAGATCTGGTAGAGTTCCTCCACGAAACGTGCGCGCAGTACAAGGACCGCGTCACCGCGCACTTGCCCGAGAGCCCGGCGCCACTGAATGCCGACCCAACTCGGCTTCGCTCGATAGTAGAGAACCTGTTGAGCAACGCACTTGAAGCCTCGCCCTCCGAGCAGCCGGTGCGATTATCTCTGCAGCAGCATCGTCGGAACTATCGGCTGACGGTAAGTGATGCCGGGCCCGGCGTTGCACCTGAAGATAGGGAACGCATTTTTGGAGCATTTTACAGCACCAAACCACACGGTAGTGGCGTCGGGCTGGCCGTGGTACGGCAGTTTGTTGAGTCAGCCGGTGGTAAAGTAACCGTGGGCAGATCAGACGAGGGTGGAGCGGAGTTTATTGTGTCCTTACCGCGGGCTCAACCACGAAACTGACCAGGGAACGGAACCCAGAAACAAAGATTGCAGCCAGGAGGATAAAGGTTAATGCGCGTTCTCATAGCCGACGATGAGCCAAACATTCGTAATTCGGTGGCCGAATACTTCAAGCTTGAGGGTATTGAAGCCCGGACCGTCGAAAATGGCGAGGCCGCCCGAAGAGTACTTGCCGAAGAGGCCTTTGACGCCGCAGTGCTGGACCTCCGTATGCCAGGCATTGATGGGTTGGCCGTACTTGAATGGACGCGCGCCGAGGGACCGTCGTTACCGGTAGTCATGATTTCCGCTCATGGCGAGGTCAGAGATGCGGTGCGCGCAATGAAGTTAGGTGCAGCCGACTACCTTGTAAAACCTTTCGACCCAGATGAGTTGTTACTGCGGCTGAAACAGGCCGTTGAGGCTCACCGGTTACGGCGCACGGCTGCTGCTTCAAGTTTTAGCGAGGAGTCCGGTCGACATCGCGGAGAAGAGAGTCGTAACGTCGCAATGCAAAAGGTTTACGAACTTGTACGGAAGGCTGCTCCAACGGACAGCACGATCCTTATCACCGGCGAAAGCGGCACCGGTAAGGAGGTGCTCGCACGCCGTATACATACCGTTTCCCGCCGCTCACAAGCGCCGTTTTGGGCGGTAAACTTGGGTGGGTTGCCCGAGACCTTAATAGAAAGCGAGCTGTTTGGCTATGAACGAGGTGCTTTTACCGGGGCCGATCGTCGCAAAGAAGGAATGTTTGAGTTAGCGTCATCCGGCACCTTGTTTCTGGATGAAATTGGAGACATGCCCCTGCCTTTACAGGTCAAGCTGCTCCGTGTCATCCAGGAACGTAAGATCCAACGTCTTGGAGGCACCGGTTTGCTCCCGGTTGATGTTCGCATTGTTGCAGCAACCCACAGAGACCTTGACGTGATGGTTCGCGAAGGAAGCTTCAGGGAAGACCTGTATTATCGGCTAAACGTGATCAGGATTCACCTACCTGCGCTCCGGGAAAGACCGGAGGACATTCCGGGACTCCTGCGTCATTTTCTAAACACAGTCGCAGAGCGTACAGGCAAACACATAACCGCCGTTACCTCGGAGGCCATCCAGGCGCTCAAAGAGTATACTTTCCCAGGTAATGTGCGCGAGCTGGAAAACATGGTTGAGCGAGCAGTTATTCTATGCGAAGGTGACGAGCTCGGCGAACGCAATTTTGACATCCACGCTGCAAAGATGCGGCCCGAGCCGCGGGGCACTCTTGAACAACTTGAACGCGAAGCTGTTGTCGCAGCGCTGCAACGGCATGAGTACAACAAGACCCGTGCCGCCGAGGAGCTAGGGGTAACCCGCAAGACGCTGTTCAATAAGATTAGGCATTACGAACTTGATACTAATACCTATGGGGATTAAAAAGATATATGGGCAATAACACGAAACGAAGCGTAATTCTCATGGCCGTAGCTGCAATGCTACCGCTCCTATCGCTTCTTGGCTGTAGCCGGGAGCAGGCGGACCTTGGTACCGAACAGAAACCTCTTGTTTGGCTCCTCTCACCCGAAGGTGATTTAGACCAGCTGCAAAACTCTGCCAAGCAGATTACCACGATCATATATGAGTTAACTGGGCTTCATGTCGAACCAAGTATCGCTGACAGCGAGGCGTTGATCGTTGCCGCCCTTGCAGAAAGGCCGGTGGCGGCACATATGACCACACTCAGTTCCGCAGCCTATCTTCATGCCTCAGACCAGGGAAGTTCCACAGCCGCGTTACTGGGCATGCAGGACGGCGAAAATTATTTTCGAGCATATTTTATAAGCCATGCAGGCTCCGACATTGAAAGCCTATCGGACTTTCTCTCTCGAGATGGCACACCCGGTATGGCAATTGCCAAATCCGGCGCCTTGAGTGGACACATTATGCCGCTGGTACATCTGAGGGAAGCAGGCCTTGATCCGGAGAATGAGGATTTTTCATTCAATGAACAGAACGACGATGAGGGAGTCATAACCGCGGTGTACCGTCGTGAGGTAGCTGCAGGTGCGATAACCGAAGATCTCCGCGAAGAGCTCTCAGCTACCGAAGAACTGGACGATGTTCTTGAGCAGGTAGTTATCTTTGGTCGCACCAACCAAATTCCTCGACGAGGACTGCAGTTCTCACCTGTTGTGCCGGAATCTGCACAGCGGCAGATTATCAACGCGCTGCTGCAACAAAGCGAAAAACCCGAAGGACAGGAACGTATTCGTGGTTTATATGGTTGGGAATCCTTGAGCGAACACGGTGATGAACCCTATGGACCTATACGCGAACTCATGCGTAGCACCGGCGTTTCTTTAGAAGACATGTCGCTGTAGTAACTAATACTAATACACCGCGTAGCTGCGAAGATCCCGTACCACAAGTTTCACTTGTACTGTGGCCTGATACTCACCATTACGGAGGATAACCCGGGGCGCTGCAGACAAAACTAAACGCCCCGTTATCTCACGTGGCTTGTTGTAGACGCGAGCACGAAGGTATTCATGCACTGCGTTGCGGATGGCATCCTCAATTGCGCTCTGCTTGGCGCCGGTCCCCAGAATACGTGGGGCGTTTCCGGAGCCAGCGGCCTTGGCGACGGAACTCCGCGACCAGGCATCACGTCGGGTTTCTTCATGTGCCGCCAAGGTGTAGCGCAAGCGACCATACATTAAGTTCTCTTCATGCCGTATATCTAAAATCGTGAGCTGCTCGCCACCCCAGGGTATTTCAGCAATGGGGCTCAGCACAAACTCCTCTGCAACATCACGCTCGCGGTCAAGCGGCACGTAACGAAACTCAAATCCGTAAAGCATTCCCGCGAAAACAAAGCGTGCTTCCTCAAGTAGACGTCGGGCGGCCTCGTCGCGGCTAATAGGCGCAGGATCTGGTTCCCCTGCAATTGGTTGCAACTCAACCCATAGCTCTACATCATGCCGAGTTGGAGTCGCAAACGCCCCTTGCGCTACCATAGTGAGTACGAGTAAAAGTACAGTAGGAAGTCTCCTCATACGGTACTTATCGACGATTTCCAAAGAAAACTTGGATAGGATTTACCCCTAACCGCACAACGAAATACAGGTAGGCAAAGCCAAACCCAGCAAGGTGAGCAAAATGGGCGACGTTGCCCCGCCCGCCGGAGAACTGCGAAAACAATTCAATAGCGGTGTATCCCACCACCAACATTGGCGCCGGAATAGGCACAATCCCAAAGAGATAGATGTTTGCGTTAGGAAAGAAGGTAGCAAACGCCAAGAGCGTACCAAAAACCGCACCCGATGCGCCCACCAGAAATACAAAATACTCTCCAGTGAACCAGTAGAAAGCAAGAGAAAACAAGCCTGCCCCGAGGCCGACAAAGAGGTAGAACACCAAGAACTCGGTGCTCCCTACTCGGTGCTCCACCTGGGTTCCAAAAAAGAACAACCCTAACATGTTGAAGAGAATATGGGATATTCCACCGTGAATGAACATGTAGGTAAACGGTTGCCAGTAGTTGCCGCCTTCCACTACATAAAGAGGATTCATAGCTAAAACACGCAAGGTTTCTGGAATAGTAGTAGTGAGAAAAAACATGAGAAAGTTTGCGATAATGATTGCAAAGGTCACGTTATACTGCTTGTAGACAAATGGCTGTCGAATTATGGATGTTGATGCACTCATGTTCCCCAGATAGTACGGAGAAACCGTAGTCGGGGTCAACAGATCAATGCTCCTTGACTTTAAAGTGCTCTATATAGTATTCTCCCTATGTATATGAGTTGAAAATCCCTACACACTTTTGACAAACCACAACAGGAAGGAACCGAATATGGCAGTTACAGTTTATAGTACGCCAAGCTGCGGGTACTGCAGAAAACTTAAGGATTACTTCAAAGAAAA